>NZ_JBSGZJ010000136.1:0-15929 GCF_053610925.1 Streptomyces sp. NPDC054847
GTCCGGGGGTGCGTCCTGACACCCCCGGACGACGCCGGTGACCAGGGTGGCCGTCACGCTGAGCGTGATGGTCAGACGGCAGGCACGGCTTGGTCCGCGTCGTCGGCGTCGGCGACTCGGTACGTTACGCGGCGCCATGGGCGCGGCGGCGTGCCCGTCGGACGAGGACCAGCCCGGCCGCACCGACCGCGCCCGCGACGAGCGCCGTCGCCGCGCCGACGGAGGAACCGTCGTCCCCGGAGCCCTCGCTGCCGTCGCCGGCCATGCCGCCGCCGCCCGCGGGCACCGCGCCATGGGGCGCGTCCTTGTCGTCCTTCTCCCAGATCGTGCCCTTCTCGTTGTCGTTCTCCTGGCCCTTCTCGCTGTCGTTCTCCGGGCCCTTGTCCCCGTTGTTCTTCTCCTCGTGCTTGTCGCCGTACTTGTCGCAGTCGACCTCGAAGACCTTCTGCTTCGGCACACCGCTCGGGACCGTCCAGGCGAGCAGGTAGTGACCGTTGGGGAGTGCGTACTCCTCGGTGTGGCCCCGGCCGGCGTTCAGCACGAGGCTGTCGGTCAGGGTGGCTCCTGCGGCCGTGGGGGGCTGCGGGGTGATGGTCCAGGTGACCTGCGACAGGCTTTCGAAGTTGAAGGCGCTGAGGCTGAACTTGCAGACTCCCTTGATGTCGTCCCGGGTGTCCCAGTGCTCGACGCCGGCCTTGTGGATCTTGATGTCGCCGCTGTCGCCGATGGCGGCGAAGGCCGCCGGCGCCGTCGCCAGCGTCACGCCGGCGTAGGCCAGGGCGGCAAGGGCGGCCGCCGCCGTGCGGGCACGGCGGGGGCGGAGAGTTGCGGTCGTGCTCATGCGAGGCTCCTTCAAGCCGATGCGATTGTCATACTGATCACGCGATCGCCTGACTAAATGTCACGAATTCGACGTGAAGACGCATCGAAACGCTGAGAAGCCGTCAGAAATGCCCCTACTAGCGGACACCTCGGCTGTGCCGACCGGGCGATTCGGGGTGTCGGCGCCCTGAGCGGCACCGCCCGAGCCACCGCCGGGCGAACGGTCCGCCCCGGTCACCGCCGCCCCGGCCCGCCGGCCTCCCGGGAAGCGCCGCCCGCGGTGCTGCCCGCGGCGCCGCCCGGAAGGCCGCCCGCAGCGCCGCCACGAGCGCCACCCAAGGCACCATTCGGCAGGCCGCCAGCCACGTTGCCCCGAGCGCCACCCTCAGCACCGCCGTCCGGAGCGCCACCCGCGGAGCCGTCCGGGGAACCGCCGTCCTGGCCGACGCCCGCCGACGGTCCGCGTCCGGCGCGGCCGGTGCGCACCGCGGTACCGCCCGACAGCACCAGCAGCACACCGAGCATCACGAAGGGCGCCGCGGCACCGGCGAGCCCGGCGACCAGTCCGGCGGAGGCCGGCGCGGCGACCTGGCCGAGACGGTTGCCGGTCAGCCGCAGGGCGAGCGCCGTCGAACGCGCGCCGGCCGGTGCCGCCTGCACCACCGTCGTCATGGACAACGGCTGCCCCACGCCCAGGCAGAAGCCGAGCGCCGCCAGCATCAGCGCCAGCGCCCACAGCGGCACCGGCAGTGCGATGCCCGCGCACAGCACCCCGCCGAGCAGACAGGTCACGGTCAGCAGGGTGGTACGGCCGAGGTGGCGGATCATCGGCGTCATCACCAGCCGGCACGCGATCGTGGCGGCGGCCCGCAGGCTCAGGAGCAGGCCCACGACGGTGGGCGCGATACCGCGGTGCTCGCCGACCACCGGCAGATACGCGGTGAGGATGTCCGTGGCCGAGAGCACGGCGAGGCTGATGAAGATCCCCGCGGGTACGCCGCGGGTACGCAGGATGCGGTGCACGGGAACCTTCGCGGCGGCCGCGTCCCGGTTGTGCCCGACTCCCTTGTGCCGTAGCTCGATACGCCACATCGAGGTCAGCGAGACGGCCGCCACGGCCGCGGAGACGACGAGCGCCAGCGCACTCGTGCGGGCCATGTCGTCGCCGATCAGCGCGCCCGCGGCAACAGGTCCGGCCAGCTGGCCCAGGGAGGCGCCGATGGTGAAGTGCCCGAAGTTGCGGTCCTGTTCGGCGGGGGCGGACCGGCGGGCGACGATCGACTGGGCGCCGATGACGAAACAGAGGTGGCCGAGTCCCATCACACCGCTCCACGCGGCCATCGTCGGCAGCGAGCCGGCGAGTCCGCTGAGCGCGCAGCCGCCGGCGATCAGCGCGACGCCCGCGTACAGCAGCGGCGCGCAGCGGCCGTGGTCGGTCCTGCGGCCCAGCGGTACGGCGGCGAACAGCGGAAGCAGCGCGTACACACCGGCGATCACACCGATCGCCCGCTCGTCGGCACCGAGCGACAGCGCCCGGTAGGAGACGGCCGGGCGCGCCATCGACACCGCCGCCTGGGCGAACCCGAAGGCGATGACGAGGCGCAGCAGCCAGAGGCGACCCATGTCAGACGATGCCGAACAGGATCCCGGCCCCCAGCACCACCAGGCTGGTCAGGGCTGCCCACTTGACCGTGAAGCGGGTGTGGTCGCCGAACTCGACCTTCGCCATGCCGACGAGGACGTACACGGCGGGGACGAGCGGGCTGGACATGTGCAGCGGCTGGCCGACGAGGGAGGCGCGGGCGATCTCCAGCGGCGAGACGCCGTGGGCGGCGCCCGCCTCCGCGAGGACCGGCAGCACACCGAAGTAGAAGCCGTCGTTCGACATGAAGTACGTGAGCGGCAGGCTCAGTACGCCCGTGACGATCGCCATGTGCGGGCCCATGCCCTCGGGGATGGCGCCGACGAGCCAGTCCGCCATGTGCTCGACCATGCCGGTGCCGGTGAGGACTCCGGTGAAGACGGCGGCGGCGAAGACCATGCCGGCGACGTTCAGGACGTTGTCCGCGTGGGCCGCGATACGTGCCTTCTGGTCCGCCATGGAGGGGAAGTTGACGGTCAGGGCGAGGGCCGCGCCGAGCAGGAAGAGCACCGGGATCGGCAGGAGTTCCATGATCATGGCGGTGAGAAGGGCCAGCGTCAGACCGGCGTTGAACCAGTACAGCTTGGGCCGCAGCGTCGCGCGGTTCGGGTCGAGGCCCTGGAAACCGCCGTCCTGGAGCGGGGCTTCGTCCCCCTCGCGGGCGGACCCGGTGTCCGCTCCCGCACCGGATCCGGCGCCCTCGGCGCCGGTGCCGGAGCCCGTGGTCCCGCCGGCGTGCCCGCCGCCCCCGCCGGCCTTGACGAGCACCGTGCCGGGCTCGGGCTCGAGCGCCTCGTCGAGGGTGAGGTATCCGAGGCGCTTGCGCTCACGACGGCCGAGGACGTACGCGAGGACGAGTACGAAGAGAAGTCCGGCGCCGAGGGCGGGGATCATCGGCACGAAGATGTCGGCCGCGTCCAGCTTGAGGGCGGTGGCGGCACGGGCGGTGGGACCGCCCCAGGGCAGGGTGTTCATCACGCCGTTCGCCGTGGCGGCGATGCCTGTCAGCACGACGAGGCTCATCTTCAGGCGCTTGTAGAGCGGATACATCGCCGAGACCGTGATCATGAAGGTCGTGGAGCCGTCGCCGTCGAGCGAGACGATGGCGGCGAGCACCGCCGTACCGATCACGATGCGCAGCGGGTCCGCCTTGCAGAAGCGCAGGATGCCCCGCACGATCGGGTCGAACAGCCCGACGTCGATCATCACGCCGAAGTAGACGATGGCGAACATCAGCATCGCCGCCGTCGGGGCGAGGTTCCCCACACCTTCGAGGACGTAGTCCCCGAGCTGCGCGCCCTGCCCGACGGCGACGCAGAAGAGTGCGGGGATGAGGACCAGCGCCGCGATCGGCGACATCTTCTTCATCATGATCAGGACCAGGAAGGTCGCGATCATGGCGAAGCCGAGGACTGTCAGCATGGGGACACCTAACGTTCATCCTTGAACTGCCACCGGAGGAGCGGCCCACCGGTGGGTCCGGATGACGTTAGGTGTCGCCATCTGCCGTTAACAAGACGTTGACCCGTGAGCAATACGAGCAAAACCCCAGGTCATCGGCTTGGCGCTACATCCACCGGGATGGCGTTGAGCACCGCGGTGCCCGACAGGGGGTCCAGCCGGGAGCCGTCGAGCAGCTGGTTGACGTTGACTCCGGGACGGCCGGCGGCCACCGACATGCGGATGCCGGGACGGTCGTGGCCCCAGCCGTGCGGCAGGCTGACGACACCGGGGCGCACCGTGTCCGTGATCTCGACGGGGGCCGACACGACGCCTCCGTCGCCGGTGACGCTCACCGACGCTCCGTCCTCGAGTCCGAGCCGGGCCGCGTCGTCGGGGTGCATGTGCAGGGTGCACCGGTTGGAACCGCCGTTCAGCGCGGGCACGTTGTGCAGCCAGCTGTTGTTGGAACGCAGATGGCGGCGGCCGACCAGCACGAGGCCCTCCGGCCGGGCCGCGAGGGCGGCGCGCAGCCTGGGCAGATCGTCCGCGACGGGGCCGGGCAGCAGCTCGACGCGTCCGCTGCGGGTCTTGAGGATCTGCGGGATGCGGGGCCGCAGGGGGCCGAGGTCGACGCCGTGCGGAGCCTCCAGCAGCATGTCGAGGGTCAGGTCGTACGGGCCGAGGCGCAGCATCATGTCGAGACGGCGCTCGGGGCCGGTGCGTCCGGTGAGTTCGGCGGCGACATCCTCCGCCGCGCGGCCGTGCACCGGGGAAGCGGGGTCCGCGACCGCCTTGGCGAGGGTGCTGTTGATGACCATGTCGTCGACGGCTGACGGCTCCGCGCCGTGCATGCCGGAGACGGCGAGGATCAGGCGCGCGTGGATCTCGCACTCGTCCATCAGCCCCTCCTCCAGCGGTACGGCGGCGGGACTGAAGCGGGCCTGGTTGCTGACGGCGAAGGCGTTGAAGGCGAAGTCGAAGTGCGCGCTCCGGGAGGGCGGCGGCGGGGGCAGCACCACGTCGGCGTGGCGTGAGGTCTCGTTGAGATAGGGGTCGACGCTCACCATCAGGCCGAGGCCGGCCAGGGCCCGGTCGAGGCGGTCGCCGTCGGGGGCGGAGAGCACCGGATTGGCCGCGATCACGATCAGGGCGCGGATCTGTCCGTCGCCCGGGGTCTCGATCTCCTCCGCGAGGGCGGCGACGGGCAGTTCGCCCTTGGCCTCCGGGTGGCCGCTCACCCGGCTCCTCCAGCGGCCGAGGGAGAACCCCTTGCCGGGGGCGGCCGGCCGCGGAGCGCGTTCGGTGGCGGACAGGGGGAAGAGTGCGCCGCCTGGCCTGTCGAGGTTGCCGGTCAGCACGTTGAGGACGTCGACGAGCCAGCTGGCGAGGGTGCCGTGTTCGACGGTGCAGCTGCCGATGCGCCCGTAGACGGCCGCGGTGGGGGCGCCCGCGAGCTCGCGGGCCATCGTGCGGATCTCCTCGGCGTCCATGTCGCAGGCCGCCGCCACGGCCTCAGGTGTGAAGTCCTTCACGGCGGCCTCCACTTCGGCCACCCCCTCGACATGGGCGGCGAGTGCGCCGAGGTCGGTGAGTCCTTCTTCGAACAGCACCTGGGTGAGGGCGGCGAGCAGCAGCGCGTCGGTGCCGGGCCGGATCGCGACGTGCCGGTCGGCGAGCTGGGCGGTGCGGGTGCGGCGCGGGTCGACGACGGTCAGGGTCCCGCCGCGGCGGCGGAGGGCCTTGAGCTTGCCGGGGAAGTCGGGCGCGGTGCACAGGCTGCCGTTGGACTCCAGCGGGTTGGCGCCGAGCAGCAGCAGGTGGTCGGTGCGGTCCAGGTCGGGCACGGGGATGGCCGTGGCGCTGCCGAAGAGCAGTCCGCTGGAGACGTGTTTGGGCATCTGGTCGAGCGTCGACGCGGAGTAGACGTTGCGGGTGCCCAGGGCGGAGAGCAGGACGGGCGGGTAGAGGGCGCCGGCCATGGTGTGGACGTTCGGGTTGCCGAGGACCACTCCGACGGCGTTCGGTCCGTGCTCCTCGATCAGCGGCCTGATCCGCGCGGCGATCAGGTCGAAGGCTTCCTGCCAGGTGGCGGCGCGCAGTTCGCCGTTCTCCCGGATCAGGGGTGTGCGCAGCCGGTCCGGGTCGGCGTCGAGCTCCCCGAAGGAGGCGCCCTTCGGGCAGATGAAGCCACGGCTGAAGATGTCGTCGCGGTCTCCGCGGGCGCGGGTGACGCGGCTGCCCTCGATGGTGAGGGTCAGCCCGCAGGTGGCTTCGCACAGCGGGCAGACCCGCAGTGCGGTGCGGGTGGGCTCCCCCGGGGCGGCGGCGGTGGATTCGGCTGGAGCGGTGCGGGACACGGGTCCTCCCCGGACGGGCGTGGGCGGCGACGGCGTGGACGGCGGCGGCAGGGACGCCGAACCTGAGCATACCGACCGGTATGCATGTGCGGGAGGGTCTTTCACGCCCGGTTTTCACGCGGCCCGGGGGCGTCCAGGACGTCGGAGAGATAGGCGCGGAGCAGCCGTCGGGTCTCCGCGATGATCGCCTCGTCACCGCCGGCCCTCGACCGGAACGCCAGTTGCAGCAGCGCGTCCGCCGCCTCCACGCACACCAGCACCGCCGTGCGCAGCTCCGCGTCGGACTCGCGCCCCAGGTGCGAGGCCAGCATTTGGCCGAGCCGGTCGGCGACCTCGTGGTGCACGCCGTCCACCGGCGCGCCGACCGGCAGCTGGGCCCCGAAGTCGACGAGGGTGAAGCCGGGGCAGGTGCGCTTCATCGCCAGGTACTCGTCGAGCATCACATCGATGGCGGCGCCCCAGTCCTCACCGGAGGATGCGACGAGCCGCCGGGAGACGTGGTCGGCGTAGGCATCGAGATTGCGGTGGCCGAGCGCGACGACCAGCGCGCGCTTGTTGCCGAAGAAGCGGTAGACGGATCCGATGGGCACTCCCGCCCGCACCGCGACCGCCCGGGTCGACAGCTGCTCGTAGCCGCTTTCGTCCAGCAGTGCGGCGCACGCGTCGAGGATGCGGGCGAGCCGGTCGGCGCTTCGTCGCTGGACCGGACGGCGGCGCAGTGGTGGCTGGGACACGCGGCCCATCATGCCGGTCCGTTGCCGTTGACGGGGCCGAGGTGCAATCCTACGGTTGTCCATAGGAATGGATTGAGGAATCCTTCAGCACCAGGAGCGGGCGATGAGTGGCACCGGACAGGCGCGGAAGATTGTCGAGGGGCTCACGGAGGCGTCGTTCTCCCCCGGCTTCGGCAACGAGCACAGCTCGGAGGCGGAGCCCGGCGCACTTCCGCACGGGCGCAACTCCCCCCAGCGCGCCCCCCTCGGTCTCTACGCGGAACAGCTCAGCGGCTCGGCCTTCACCGAGCCCCGGGCGCACAACCGCCGGTCGTGGCTGTACCGCATCCGCCCCTCTGCCGCACACCCTCCCTTCGTCCGCGTCGACAACGGCCACGTCCGTACCGCCCCCTTCACCGAGACCGTGCCCGACCCGAACCGGCTGCGCTGGAACCCGCTGCCCCAGCCGGCCACCGGCACCGACTGGCTGGCCGGGCTGTGGACGCTCGGCGGCAACGGCGACGTGACACAGCGCACCGGCATGGCCGTGCACCTCTACCACGCCAATACGTCCATGACCGACCGCGTGTTCAGCAACGCGGACGGCGAACTGCTGATCGTCCCCGAGCACGGCGGGCTGCTGCTCGTGACCGAGTTCGGGCTGCTCCCCGCCCGGCCCGGGGAGGTCGCCCTCGTCCCCCGCGGCGTTCGCTTTCGGGTCGAGCTGCTGGACGCCACCGCCCGGGGCTACGTCTGCGAGAACTACGGGC
The DNA here is from genome assembly GCF_053610925.1 of Streptomyces sp. NPDC054847. Taxonomy (NCBI): domain Bacteria; kingdom Bacillati; phylum Actinomycetota; class Actinomycetes; order Kitasatosporales; family Streptomycetaceae; genus Streptomyces; species Streptomyces sp. NPDC054847. The sequence continues at coordinate 7,748 of NZ_JBSGZJ010000136.1, forward strand.
AGCCCTTCGAGCTTCCCGAGCTCGGTCCGATCGGCGCCAACGGCCTGGCCAACGCCCGCGACTTCCTGGCCCCCGTCGCCGCCTACGAGGACGTCGAGCAGCCGGTCGAGGTGGTCAACAAGTTCTGCGGGAACCTGTGGGCGGCGACCTACGACCACTCCCCGCTCGATGTGGTCGCCTGGCACGGCACCCATGTCCCGTACGTCTACGACCTGCGCCGCTTCAACGTCATCGGGACGATCTCGTACGACCACCCCGACCCGTCGATCTTCACGGTGCTGACCTCGCCCTCCGACACCCCGGGGCTCGCCGGTGTCGACTTCGTCGTCTTCGCACCGCGCTGGCTGGTCGGCGAGGACACCTTCCGCCCGCCGTACTTCCACCGCAACGTGATGAGCGAGTACATGGGCCTGATCGAGGGTGCGTACGACGCGAAGGCCGAAGGTTTCGTCCCCGGCGGCGGCTCGCTGCACAACATGATGTCGGCGCACGGTCCCGACCGGGAGACCTTCGACCGGGCGAGCGCGGCCGAGCTGAAGCCGCAGAAGATCGACGACGGCCTTGCCTTCATGTTCGAGACCCGCTGGCCGGTGACCGCCACCGCTCAGGCGGCGAACGCCGACCATCTGCAGATGGGGTACGACGACGTGTGGCAGGGTCTTCAGCGCCACTTCAGGTCGTAGTTCGTCGTAGTACGGAGATGCCGTGACCTCCTTCGCCCCCGACTCGCTGGTCCTGAACCGCAAGCTGCCGCTGTGGTACCAGGTCTCGCAGTCCCTGCGCGCCTCGATACTGGGCCGAACGCCCGAGGCGTCGCTGCGGCTGCCCACAGAGGAACAGCTCGCCCAGCATTACGGAGTGAGCGTCCTGACCATGCGTCAGGCACTCAAGGAGCTGGAGGAGGAGGGTCTGATCAGCCGGCACCGCCGGCGCGGCACCTTCATCGAATCGGGGGCACGCCGCGGCGCGCCCCGGCGGCTGCTGGGCTCGATCGACGCGATCGTCGCCCAGCAGTCCGGCGAACGCACCACGGTCCTCGGCCACGGCCCGGAGCCGGTGCCGGTCGAGCTCGCCGAGCACTTCCCCGGGGCCGCCGAGGTCGTGGTGTACCGGAGGCTGCGCTGCGACGGCGACAGCGGCGAGCCCACCAACTGGGCGGAGAACGCCCTGCATCCCGATGTCGCCGCCGGGCTGGACATCGCCGACCTGGAACGCTGGCCGATGACCAAGGTCCTGCGGGACGCCCTCGGTGTCCGTATCAGCCGGATCACCGACACGGTGGAGGCCCGGCTCGCCGACCCGCGGACCGCGGAACTGCTGCGAGTGCCCCTGCTGAGCCCGATCCTGCACTACACCGGTGTGACCTACGACGACACCGGCCGGGTCGTGGACGTGGCCCGCATCCGCTACCGCGGGGACCGGTTCTCCTTCTCGGTCACCGTGGATGCCGCGGACTGAGCCTGACTAGCATGCGACGGTGACTGCTCTCACCGAGGACGTGCCGCTGCTCGACGACCTCATGCCCTGGTCCGTGGCGCCGCTGCGGCTGGGCAGGGACTGGGTGATGGCGCCGGACGCCGCGTCCCTGCGGGCCCGCTGGGACGCCCTCGTACGGGCGGAGGACGGCACCCGCGAGACACTGTTCCGGGTCTCCAGGGCCCGGGGCACGCACGGCACGGTGGCCCAGCTGCCGGGCCAGCCGACCGGTACGGGACGCATGGCGCGCGAGACCGGCCGCTGCCCGGAACCCGTGCGGGTGCTGCACGGCGCCTTCGACGAACAGTGGCTGATCCCCGACCACCGGCTGATCGACGTCGCCCGGCCCGAGCTGTGGCGGGTACGGGACGAGCGGCAGCTGTTCGTCGTCGAACAGGGACACGTGCCGAAGGCCGCCGGACCCGCGCTCACGGTCACCGCCCTGCTCCCGGACGGCCGTTCGCCCGCCGGGCGTCCCGGCCGTATCCGCCCTCTGTACCGGCGGCCCGGCGGACACGAACCCAACATCACACCCGGTCTCACCGGCCTGCTGGCCGAGCGGTACGGGCAGCCCGTCGACGCCGAGGACCTGGCCGCCTGGACGGTCGCGGCCGCGGCGCCCTCCCCCGTCGGATGCGTGGTGCCCCTGACGGCGGACGCCGGCGTCTGGTCCACCGGGGTGGCACTCGGCCAGGAGATGATCCGCGTCATGCTGCGCGGCGCGCGGGGCGGCGACCGCCCCCGGCTCCCCGGCGGCCGCCGGCCCTACGTCCGCGCCGCGCTGCCGGCCCGGCCGGACTCGATCGACTACGCCCCCGAGGACGAGGCCCTGCTCCTCGGCGGCACCGGCCGCATCTCCCCCGTCCCGCGTACGGCATGGGACTTCGAGGTGGGCGGGGTCCGGGTGCTGGAGCTCTGGTTCGACCGGCGCACGTCGACAGGCGAGGCGGGCACGCTGGAGGCACTGCGCCCGGCGACCTGGCCGCAGGAGTGGACCTCCGAGCTGCTGGAACTGGTCACGGTCCTGGCACTGCTGGCGGAACTGGCCCCGCGGCGGGCGGCGCTGACGTCCACCGGCCCCCTGATCTCCGCCACGGAACTGCGCGCGTCGGGCGTCCTGCCCCCACCGCCGGCGACCCGCCGCCCGGCGTCGGTCCTCGACCACCAGGAGGAGGGCCCGGAGGGGCAGTTCGCCCTCCTGTGAGGCGTCCGTGTTCCGAGGGGCTCCGCCCCCGGACCGGTTCCGGGGCGGGGTACGGCCCGCGGCAGGCGCCATGCCCCCACGCACGCGCCCCGCACGCCGTCAGGCGAACGCGTCGATCACCCGCCTCAGCACCCGCTCGAACGTCTCCTCCGCGTCCCCCGGCTCCGCCGCCTCCCCCAGCGCCGCCGCCAGCCGTGGGTAGTCCCCGCCCGCCACCTGACCCGCCAGATACGCGCGGCGTGCCGCCTGTTCCTGCTCCGGCGACCACGGGAGGGACCTGGCGCGTTCGGCCATCGCGAGTTCGGTCGCGACCGTCGTCATCACCGTGCCGTTGACCATCGCGATCAGCTCGAACTTCGTGCCGTACGGCGCGTCCAGGCCCTCCAGCGCGCGCAGGCACCACTCCAGGTAGCGCAGCACGTTGGGGCTGAAGCCGTACAGCGGTGACATCACCCGGGCGAGCCATGGATGGCGGAGCATCATGGCCCGCGCCTGGTGCGCGAGGGCGAGCATCTCCGCGCGCCAGTCGTCCGACGGCTCCCCGAGCTCGTACTCGCCGCTGACCGCGTCGACCATCAGCTCGTACAGGTCCTCCTTGCGGGGCACGTAGTTGTACAGCGACATCGTGCCGCAGCCCAGCAGCGCCGCGACCTTGCGCATGGAGAGGGCGTCGATGCCCTCCTCGTCCGCGATGCGCACGGCGGCCGCCGCGATGTCGCTCCGGCTGTACGCCGGTTTCGGACCTCTGCCCGTGCGCTCGGGGCGCGCCCAGATCACTTCCGGTTCGGCCGCTCGGCCCGCCATGGATCATCACCTCCCTCACATCCTAGTTACGTACAGCGTACGTAGTGAGGTACGGTCGACCCATGACAACTACGTACGCTGTACTTAGTGAGGGTCTGGAGAAGCGGTTCGGCGACGTCCGCGCCCTCCGCGGCCTCGATCTGGCCGTCGCCCGGGGCACGGTCTGCGCGGTGCTCGGCCCCAACGGCGCCGGGAAGACGACCGCCGTACGCATCCTGGCCACACTGACCAGGCCCGACGCGGGCAGCGCCACGGTCGCCGGGCAGGACCTGCGGCGTGATCCCGCCGCCGTACGCCGCCGCATCGGCGTCGTCGGGCAGTACGCCTCGGTCGACGGAGACCTGACGGGCGCGGAGAACCTGCGACTGTTCGCCCGGCTGCTGCGCGCCCCCCGCACCCGGGCCGCCGAGCTGCTGGAGCGGTTCGGTCTGACCGAGGCCGCCGGCCGCCCGGCCCGTACCTACTCGGGCGGCATGCGCCGCCGGCTCGACCTGGCGGCCGGGCTGATCACGCGCCCCGAGGTGCTGTTCCTGGACGAGCCGACCACCGGTCTCGACCCGCACAGCCGGAACGAGATCTGGGACGCGGTGCGGCATCTGACCGAAGAGGGCACGACCGTGCTGCTGACCACCCAGTACCTCGAGGAGGCCGACCGGCTCGCCGACGACGTCGTACTGATCGACGGTGGCCGCGCCACCCACAACGGCACCCCGGCCGAACTCAAGGGGCTCATCGGCAACTACGCGGAGGTGGTCGTCCTCGACCGGACCGCGTTGCCGGCCGCGGCGGCCGTCCTCGATCAGCTGACCGGCGCAAAGCCGGTCGTGGACGTGGAGCGCCGGTCCGCCGGGGCCGTCACCACCAACCCGACGCTCACCCTGCCCCGGCTCGTGCGGGAGCTCGACGCGGCGGGGATCGCGGTCCTGGACGCCGGGCTGCGCCCGCCCACCCTGGACGAGGTGTTCCTCCGCCTCACCGGCCGACCCGTGAAGGAGCCCGTCGCATGAGCACCGTCGTCCTCGACAGCACGGCCGTCCTCGGCCGCCACCTGCTGCGCATGAAGCACGCCCCCGCGATCCCCGTCATGACGCAGACCATGCCGATCGTCTTCCTGCTCTTCTTCGGCTACGTATTCGGCAGCGCGATGGCCATGCCGGGCGCCGACTACCGGGCCTTCCTGGTCCCGGGCATGCTCGTGGCGACCGCCGCGAACGGCATCATGACCGGGATGTTCACCGCCGCCCAGGACTCCCATCGCGGCGTCATGGACCGCTTCCGCTCCCTGCCCATGAGCCGCGGCGCGGTCCCGTTCGGCCAGGCGGCCGCGGATCTCGTGGTCGCGGCGGCCGGCCTGGTGCCGCTCCTGCTCGTCGGCCTCGCGATGGGCTGGCGGATCGAGGGCAGCGCCCTCGAGGCCCTCGGCGGATTCGGGATCCTGCTGCTCTTCCGCTTCGCCTCGACCTGGGCCGGCATCCTCCTCGGCCTCGCCTCGCGCAGCGAGGAGGCGGCGGGGCAGCTGGGTGGCGCGACCTTCATGCTGCCGCTGCTGTCGAACGCGTATCTGCCGACCGACGGGCTGCCGGGCGCACTGCGGACGGTCGCCGAGTGGAACCCCGTCTCCGCGGTCACCGCCGCGGTGCGGGACCTCTTCGGCAACGCTTCCCCGGCGGCGGACGCGGCCTGGCCGGTGGCCCATCCGGTGGCCGGAGCGGTGTGCTGGTCACTGGTGCTGCTGGCGGTCTGCGTGCCGCTCGCGGTGCGGCGCTACGCCCGGTCCTGACCGCGCCCGCGCCCGGCGGTGGTGACAAAGGTGCCACCTACACGATATGCACGGCTGTCATGAGCCCACAGCCGCCGCCCCTGCCCCTCCCCCTCGACGGCATCACCGTCGTCGCCGTCGAGCAGGCCGTCTCCGCCCCCTTCGCGACCCGCCAGCTCGCCGACCTCGGCGCCCGGGTGATCAAGGTGGAGCGGCCGGACGGCGGGGACTTCGCCCGCGGTTACGACACCGCGGCCCTAGGTCTCGCCTCGCACTTCGTGTGGTGCAACCGGGGCAAGGAGTCCATCGCGGTGGATCTGAAGGATCCGCGCGGCCTCGACATCGTGCACCGGCTGGTCGCCGGCGCCGATGTGTTCGTGCAAAACCTCGCGCAGGGCGCGGCGGCCCGGCTCGGACTGGACGCCGCCGCGCTGTGCGAGGCGCATCCGAGGCTCGTCGCCGTCGACATCTCCGGCTACGGCTCCGGCGGCCCGTACGCGCACAAGCGTGCCTACGACATGCTCGTGCAGTGCGAGGCGGGGCTGGTGTCGGTGACCGGGACGGCGGAGGAGCCCGTGAAGGCGGGCGTTCCGGCGGCCGACATCGCGGCGGCCATGTACGCGTTCTCCGGGGTGCTCGCCGCCCTGTTGCGCAGGGGGACGACCGGCCGCGGCGGCGTCGTGGAGATCTCCATGCTGGAGGCGCTCGCCGAGTGGATGGGGCACCCGCTGCACCACGGGATGCACGGGGGCGAGCCGCCGGCCCGTACGGGACTCGCGCATGCCGTCATCTCCCCGTACGACGCCTATGCGACCGCCGACGGCGGTCAGGTGCTGCTGTCGGTGCAGAACGACCGCGAGTGGCGGCGGCTCGCCGAACAGGTCCTGGGCCGGCCCGAACTGGCCCTCGATCCCGACTTCGCGACCAACCGGGCACGCACGGCGAACCGTGAGCGGACGGACGCGGCGGTGGCCAAGGCCCTGGCGGGACTGGACACGGCGGACGCGGTGGCGCGGCTGGAGGCGGCGGGGATCGCCTGCGCACGGCTGAACAGCATGGCGGACGTGGCCGCCCATCCGCAGCTCGCGGCACGGGACCGGTGGCGCGAGGTCGCCTCACCGGCGGGGCCGTTGAAGGCGATGCTGCCCCCGATCACACTGCCGGGCGGGGAACCGGCTCGGATGGGGGCGATTGCCGGTCTGGGTGAGCACACGGACGCGCTGCTGCGGGGCCTGGGGATGACGGATGAGGCGGCAGCGCTGTTGCGCCGGGACGGTGTGGTCGCCTGAGCGGGGTGGGCGCGCTCGTCCCGACGCGTGGGAGCCGTGGGTGGTTCGGCCGGGGGTCGGGTCAGCCGCGGCTGCCGAACAGTGAACGGCGGAGCCTGCGCAGCGGTGCGAAGAGCGACACGCGCGCACTCTTGCTCCTGCGGCTGCGCGTCACGTCGCGCGAGGTCAGTTCACGCATCAGCAGCGTCGCCTCCGCCGCCTCGACCTGCGGGACGGCCGGTCCGCCGAGCACCGAGAGGTGCCGGTCGAGACGCGAACTCGTCGCACCGCTTCCGCATGTGATGGCAGGCACACGCGGCCTGCTGCGCACTGTTATCTGTTCCATGTCACTCCCCACCCGTACGAGGCACCCGGCCCGGGCAGGTTAACCCTATCTCCCCGCCGGGACACCCGTGTATCCCGCCCGCATGATTCACCACACCCGTACGCGGGTTGACAACTACTCTCCGAATGCGGCTGATTCCAGGGCGAGTTGGACAGCGCGTGCGCGACTTCCGGTCTTCCTTCGTACTGATGACCAATCAATGACTCTTGAAACGCCTGGAGTTGAGTTAGCTTGAAGTGCTTTCCACCGGCTTGCGGCTCCAGGTCGCGGACAGGGGGCCACCATGAGCGACGTGCCGGAAACGCCGGGAGCGGTACGACTGGTCGCCGGCCGCTACCACCTGCTGAGCCCGCTGGACGAGGACGCCACGGGAGTCGTGTGGCTGGCCCGCGACGAGGTCCTCGGCCGCCAGGTCGCGGTCAGGGAGGTCAGGCCGCCGGCCTCGCTCGGAGCCGGGGACGTCCGGGATCTGTACGAGCACCTGGAGAACGCGGCCCGCGCCGCCGGCCGGGTCTCGCACCGCAATGTGGTCGCCGTCCATGACGTGGCGACGGAGGACGGCCGGCCGTGGATCGTGATGGAACTGGTGCGCGGGCTGTCCCTCTCCGACGTGCTCGACGCGGAAGGGCCGCTGCCACCGCGCCGCGCCGCCCATATGGGGGCGGAGGTACTGGCGGCCCTGCGGGCGGCGCACGCAGCGGGTGTGCTGCACCTGGACGTGCGGCCGTCGAACGTGCTGATCGCCAACGACGGCCGGGTGATGGTCACCGGCTTCGGCGCGCTGACGGCCCGCGACTCCCCCGGGTTCGGTGCCCCGGAAGTACTGGCCGGCCGCGACCCGGGCCCTGAGTCCGACCTGTGGTCACTCGGGGCGATGCTGCACGCGGCGACGGAGGGACGGTCCGCGTTCGGCACGGACCACGGCCGCGGCGAGCAGGCCGAGGCGGGCAGGGCGGACACCCTGGGCGCGGTCGTCACGGAACTGCTGCACCGCAATCCGGCGGAGCGGCTCGACGCGGCGGAGGCCGAGCACCGGTTGCGCCTGGCGAGCGCGGGCGGTGGTGCGCGTACGGATGTGCCGGTGTCGGCGGCCGCGCCCTCGGCCGCGGAGGAGTCCGTGCCGCGGTCCGGGCCGGAGGCGGAGCCGGCCCCCGGACGACCCCCGGCAGTGACCGCCGTGGCCGAGCCGCAGAGCGACGGCTCGAAACGGGCCACGGCGGTCCTGGCGGTGGGGGTGGCGCTGCTGCTGCTCTTCGTCGTCGCCCTCGTCTGGCTGGTGGCCGGGGGCACTTGAGACCGTGGCGCCTGTCCGGGAGGAACACGGC
>NZ_JBSGZJ010000137.1:0-15717 GCF_053610925.1 Streptomyces sp. NPDC054847
GCTCCCTGACCGCGGGCCTGGCCGCGTCCAGCACCGTCATGAACCAGGCGGAGAACGTCGCCCGGCCGTGCAGCTCGGTCAGCTCGTCCGGCGTCACGAAAGCCGTCTCGCTGATCTCCTCCGGATCCGGCAGCACCGGCTGCTGCACCATCCCGACGAAGAGGTGGTTGTACTCCTGCTCGACCAGCCCGGACTCCGGGTCCGGGTGGTTGTAGCGGACCGTGCCGGCCTCGGCGAGCAGCGAGGGGGAGACCCCCAGCTCCTCGTAGGTGCGCCGGGCGGCCGCGGCGAACGGCGCCTCGCCCGGGTACGGGTGGCCGCAGCAGGTGTTCGACCAGACACCGGGGGAGTGGTACTTGCCCAGCGCACGGCGCTGCAGCAGCAGCCGCCCCTGCTCGTCGAAGAGGAACACCGAGAACGCGCGGTGCAGCCGACCGGGCGCCTGATGGGCGGAGAGCTTCTCCGCCGTGCCGATGGTGTTGCCCTCCTCGTCGACCAGCTCGAGCAGGATCGCTGGTGATGTGCCGTTCGACGAACTGGTCGCCGCGGTGGCTGGTGTGATCGGCATAACCGTCCTTCGCATCGGTCCTCGGCCCTGCGGTCCTTCCGGAGGAAGGACCCTGGGCCCCGCTCAGTCTGCCGTACAAAAGCGGCTTGTCCGTACTTCGGTGGCCGCCTGGCATGTCCGCCCCGCCCCGTCGGCCGGGGCGGGACGGACAGCCGGTCAGACGCCGAACGCCGCCGGATAGCGGACCGTGCCCTTCGGCACCTCTTCGCGGCCGTCGAGCGTCAGCACCATCAGGGCCTCCTCCGGTACCTCGAAAGATGTCCTGATCCCGTGCTTCACCGCGACCTCGAAGCCGAACCTCGGGTAGTACCCGGGATGCCCCAGGACGACGACCGGTCCGTCACCGCGCGACCGCGCCGCGTCGAGCACCGCCCGTACGACCGCCGTCCCCGCCCCCTGCCGCTGATGGCGGGGCGCGGTCGCGACCGGCGCCAGGGCGAGCGCGGGTGTGCCGCCGATCCGGCACCGGGTGAGCAGCGCGTACGCGGCGACCGACCCGTCCTCGGCCTCCGCCACGTACGACAGCCCCGGCAGCCACGCCTCGGCGTCCAGGCGGAGCGAGTCCACGAGGGCGGCCTCCTCCGGGGTGGGGAACGCGGCGGCGTTGACCGCGCGTACGGCCGGGATGTCGGCCGCCGTCTCCGGCCGGGTGCGCCAGCGGGGGTCGGCCGGGCGGAGCACGTAGCCGGTGTAACCGAACTCCGCGCCGTGGTCCCTGCGCATGGCGATCTCCGCGCGGGTGGCGGCCACCGCCTCCGGCATGCCGGGCACGCCCGGGTCCGCGGCGTCGGCCCGCTCGCCCAGCGGGCCGTAGTACTCGTCCCAGTCGCTCTCGGGCTGCCGGTACAGCCCGAGCACGGTGTAGCCGGCCGCGACGGCCGCCGAACAGTTGTCGGCCGTGCCGCGCAACGGGTAGAGCGCGTCCCAGAAGGCGCGGGCCTCCGGGGACGGCTCGGCCGATGTCCACTCGCACTCGGTCATGACCAGGCTGCCGCCGGTGGTCCCCCCACGCCGCTGGGTGCAGGGGGAGAGCAACCGCCGCCACTTCTCGAGCCCGGTGTCGAAGCCGATGCTGTAGGCGGAGCTCTCCGCCCAGACGAGGTCGAACGACCCGTCGGGGAAGGGGAGGTCTCCCATGTCGGCGTTGACGGTGACGATCGAGTCACCGAGGCCGCGCGCCACGGCGCTGTGCCGCAGCTCGTCCAGGAACGGCTGGTGCAGATCGACCGCCGTCACCAGTGCGCCGGCCCGCTCTGCCAGCAGCAGGGCCGAGCGGCCGGGACCGCAGCCGAGGTCGAGCACGCGCGGCCGGGCGGGCAGGGGGCCCACCGCCGCGAGCAGCCGCGCAGAGGTGTCGTCGGAGCCGGGACCCTGCCGCGGGAGACCGTGGTGCAGGGCGAAGAAAGCGTCGTGCAAAGCGTTGTCGGACAACGTGGAAACCCTTGTTCACGGGGCTCCGGCCGACGTGCGCGATCGGACCGGCGGATACCGGACAGGATCGGATCAGGGTCGGACGGAAGCCCGGAGGATGAGGAAGGACCGGGTGTGCGCAGGGCTGGGGGTACCACCACGCCGCCAGGCGCAGGGGGAGTCCGCTGCGACGGTCATCAACCTCAGCTCCTCTCAAGGATCGTGGGACGTCCGCGTCCGCGGAAACCCTAGCAGGGGCGGGCGGTCCCGCTCAGTGGCAGAGTCTCGCCTCGTGCTCGGCGTGCCCGACCGGCTCCAGCTGGAAGGTGCAGTGCTCGACGTCGAAGTGCTCGCCGAGGCAGCCCTGGAGGTCGTGCAGCATCTTCTCGTGGCCCACCGAGTCCAGCGCTTCCTGGCTGACGACCACGTGCGCCGAGAGCACCGGCATTCCGGACGTGATCGTCCAGGCGTGCAGGTCGTGCACGTCCGCCACGCCGGGCAGGGCCAGTATGTGCGCACGCACCTCCTCCATGTCGACGCCCTTGGGGGCCGACTCCAACAGCACGTTCAGCGTCTCCCGCAGCAGCCGCAGAGTGCGCGGCACGATCATCACGCCGATGGCCAGGGAGGCGATCGGGTCGGCGTACTGCCAGCCGGTCGCCAGGATGATCCCCGCGGACACCAGGACCGTCACCGAGCCGAGCGCGTCCGCCATCACCTCGAGATAGGCGCCGCGAACGTTGATGCTCTCCTTCTGGCCCCGCATCAGCAGCGTCAGCGAGACCATGTTCGCCACCAGGCCGACGACGGCGAAGACGACGGTGAGGCCGCCCCGGGTCTCCGCCGGCTCCATGAACCGCTGCACCGCCTCCACGAGCAGGAAACCGCCGACGCCGAGCAGCAGCAGACAGTTGGCGAGCGCCGCGAGGATCTCGGCCCGGGCGAAGCCGAACGTGCGGTTCACCCCGGCCGGCCGGTTGGCGAAGTGGATCGCGAGCAGGGCCATCCCGAGGCCCACCGCGTCCGTCGCCATGTGCGCAGCGTCCGCGAGCAGGGCCAGCGAGCCCGACAGCACCCCGCCGACGACCTCCAGCACCGTCACGCCGAGCGTGATGGCGAGGGCGATCCGCAGCCGGCTCCGGTGGGCGGCGGCCGCGGTGCCCGTGGGCGGCGGGCCGCCGTGAGTATGCCCGTGGTCGTGCCCTGCCCCCATGTCGATGCCTTTCACTGTTGGTGCGCGTCGCTCGGCCGAGGCTAAGTCAACTACGGGTGGGGGGTATCGGGCAACACGGCACTGAACACCGTTGTCATATGCTCTGACCTGCGGAAATGCTTGCAGGTCAGAGCGTCCTGCAGATCAGTACGGTGCACCCTCGTGGCGTCCGAGGCAGGCCGTAGGACACGGCCGCCCGTTCGCCTGCCGCCGTCACGGCGTGCACGACAGGCCCCCGCCGGAACGTGCTCCACGTGCGATGCGCCACGTCACGGGCTCTGGCCGGGGCCTCGGTTTGGAGGGCGGGGCGTGGATCGACAATGATGATCTCGGCGGGCCGCCAGGGCGTAAACGGCCGGTGAACTCCCGCTTCCGTACATCCGATAGCCTCTGCCGACGTGCCGCCGCCCGTGTGCGGGCCGAGCCGCCGTGGACCAGCACTGTCAGCGCCAAGGAGTGAGTTCGTCTGTCGACCGCCATCCTCACCGGTCCGCCAGTACCCGGGTCGTCGCTCGAGGGCGATCTGCGGTCGCTGGGCTTCGACGTGCGGGTCGCAGGCGGCCCTGAGCACACCGCCGCCCTGATCGAGGCCGTGCCCGGTACCGAGAGGGTCGCCGTGGTCGACCCGCGCTTCGTGGGCCATGTGCACGCCCTGCGGCTGGCGCTGACCGACCCGCGCTTTCCCACCGCCGCCGTCACCGGCGCACTCACCGCCCAGCCGGCCGGACGCGCCGCGCTGACCGGCGCCGTGCGCGCCGTCTCCGCCACCGTGCCGGCCGGCGCGGGAGCCGTCGCCGGCGACGGTGTCGTCGACGGTGTGACCGCAGAGCTCGAGGCCCGGGGCATGTCCGTCCATCACCCCGAGCTCGGTCCGCTGGTCGCCGCCGTGCCCTCCGACGCGGAGGAACGGCACCGGACGCGCGCCGCCGTCGAAGCGGTCGACGACGAGGCGGTGCGCCTGCGCTCCGCCGTCAAGGCGCGCGACGGCTTCTTCACCACCTTCTGCATCAGCCCCTACTCCCGCTACATCGCACGCTGGTGCGCCCGCAGGGGACTGACGCCGAACCACGTCACCACCGCGTCGCTGCTCACCGCGCTCGTCGCGGCCGGCTGCGCGGCCACCGGCACCCGCCCCGGCTACATCGCCGCCGGCCTGCTGCTGCTCTTCTCCTTCGTCCTGGACTGCACCGACGGGCAGCTCGCCCGCTACTCCCTGCAGTACTCGACGCTCGGCGCCTGGCTCGACGCGACCTTCGACCGGGCCAAGGAGTACGCCTACTACGCCGGACTCGCCCTCGGCGCCGCCCGCGGCGGCGACGACGTCTGGGCGCTCGCCCTCGGCGCGATGGTGCTCCAGACGTGCCGGCACGTCGTCGACTTCTCCTTCAACGAGGCGAACCACGACGCCACGGCCAACACGAGTCCCACGGCCGCCCTGTCCAGCAAGCTCGACAGCGTCGGCTGGACGGTCTGGCTGCGCCGGATGATAGTTCTGCCGATCGGCGAGCGCTGGGCGATGATCGCCGTGCTCACCGCCGTGGCGACCCCGCGCATCGTCTTCTACGCCCTGCTCGTCGGCTGTTCCCTCGCCGCCTGCTACACCACCGCCGGCCGGGTGCTGCGTTCGCTGACCCGCAAGGCGCACCGCACGGACCGTGCGGCCCAGGCGCTCGCCGACCTCGCGGACTCCGGGCCGGCCGCGGAGGCCGTTTCCCGTGCGACCGCCCGCGTCGCACGGAGGCTGCCGGGCCCGGCGCCGCTCGCGGCGGCCGCCGTGGGCGCGGCCGGGCTGCTGGCGACAGCCGCCTTCACCGGCTTCGGCAGCGTCTGGACGCTGGTCGCCGCCCTCGTGTACGCCGCCACCTCGGGGCTCGCCGTCGCCCGGCCCCTCAAGGGCGCCCTCGACTGGCTCGTCCCCCCTGTCTTCCGGGCCGCCGAGTACGGCACGATCCTGCTCCTCGCCGCACACGCGGAGGTGAACGGGGCGCTGCCGGCCGCTTACGGGCTGGTAGCGGCTGTCGCGTACCATCACTACGACACGGTGTACCGCATCCGCGGTGGCACCGGCGCGCCGCCGCACTGGCTGGTCCGGGCCGTCGGCGGGCACGAGGGGCGGGTTCTGGCAGTCGCTGTGCTCGCTTTCCTGCTGCCCGCGGACATCACCATCGCGCTGACGGTCCTCGCTGTGGCCGTGGCGGCCGTGGTGCTGGTCGAGAGCGTTCGCTTCTGGGTGTCCTCGCAGGCACCCGCAGTACATGACGAAGGAGAACCCGCATGATTGGCCTCGTACTGGCAGCCGGTGCCGGAAGGCGTCTTCGCCCCTACACCGACACGCTTCCGAAGGCCCTCGTGCCGGTGGACGGGGAGACCACGGTCCTCGACCTGACGCTGGGCAACTTCGCGGAGATCGGGCTCACGGAGGCGGCGATCGTCGTCGGCTACCGCAAGGAGGCCGTGTACGAGCGCAAGGCGGCGCTCGAGGCGAAGTACGGCCTGAAGCTCACCCTCGTCGACAACGACAAGGCGGAGGAGTGGAACAACGCCTACTCCCTGTGGTGCGCCCGTGACGTCCTCGCCGAGGGCGTGATCCTCGCCAACGGCGACACCGTGCACCCCGTCTCCGTCGAGAAGACCCTGCTCGCCGCCCGCGGCAACGGCCAGAAGATCATCCTCGCCCTCGACACGGTGAAGAACCTCGCCGACGAGGAGATGAAGGTCATCACCGCCGAGGGCAAGGGTGTCCAGCGGATCACCAAGCTGATGGACCCGGCGACCGCCACCGGCGAGTACATCGGCGTCACGCTCATCGAGCCGGAGGCCGCCGCGGACCTCGCGGACGCGCTGAAGACGACGTTCGAGCGCGACCCCGACCTCTACTACGAGGACGGCTACCAGGAGCTCGTCAACCGCGGTTTCACGATCGACGTGGCGCCCATCGGCGACGTCAAGTGGGTCGAGATCGACAACCACGACGACCTCGCGAAGGGCCGTGACATCGCGTGCCAGTACTGACCCGGCTCATCCCCTCACCGGTCGTCGTCGACGTCCGGGCGGGCGCACTGGACGACCTGGCCGGCATCCTCGCCGACCAGCGGATCTCCGCGTCCGGCCGGCTGGCGATCGCGATCAGCGGCGGCTCGGGACAGGTACTCCGGGCGCAGATGGCGCCTACGCTGCCCGGCGCCGACTGGTACGAGGTCGCCGGCGGCACCATCGACGCCGCGGTCAAGCTGGCCGACGACATCAAGGGCAAGCGGTACGACGCGGTCGTCGGCCTCGGCGGCGGCAAGATCATCGACGTGGCGAAGTACGCCGCGGCACGGGTCGGCCTGCCGCTCGTCGCCGTGGCGACGAACCTCTCGCACGACGGCCTCTGCTCGCCGGTCTCCACGCTCGACAACGACAACGGCCGCGGCTCCTACGGTGTCCCGACGCCCATCGCCATGGTCATCGACCTCGACGTGATCCGCGAGGCCCCCGTCCGCTTCGTCCGCTCCGGCATCGGCGACGCGATCTCCAACATCTCGGCGATCGCCGACTGGGAGCTCTCCCACCAGGTCACCGGCGAGAAGGTCGACGGCCTGGCCGCCGCCATGGGCCGCACCGCGGGCGAGTCCGTGCTGCGCCATCCCGGCGGCGTCGGCGACGACGAGTTCCTGACCGTTCTCGCCGAGGCTCTGGTGCTGACCGGGATCGCCATGTCGATCAGCGGCGACTCCCGGCCCGCCTCGGGCGCCTGCCACGAGATCAGCCACGCCTTCGACCTGCTGTACCCCAAGCGGGCGGCCAGCCACGGCGAGCAGTGCGGACTGGGAGCGGCCTTCGCGATGCACCTGCGCGGTGCCGGCGAGCAGGCCGGCCTGTTCGCCGAGGTGCTGCGCCGGCACGGTCTGCCCGTGCTCCCGCAGGAGATCGGCTTCTCCGCGGACGAGTTCGTGCGCGCCGTGGAGTACGCGCCGCAGACCCGCCCGGGCCGTTTCACCATCCTCGAGCACCTCGACCTCGACCATGACCAAATCAGGGACGCGTACGCCGACTATGCCAAGACCATCAGTAGCTGAACTCCGCCCGGTCGTTCACCCCGCGGGTGTGAAGGACCGGCGCAGCGGTGAGCACTGGGGCGGCCGCCTCTACATGCGCGAGATCTCCCTGCGGATCACCCGCCTCCTGGTCACCACCAAGGTCACGCCCAACCAGCTGACCTACGTGATGACCCTCGCCGGTGTCCTGGCCGCTCCCGCCCTGCTCGTGCCGGGCATATGGGGGGCCGTACTCGGTGTGGTCGCGGTCCAGCTCTATCTGCTGCTCGACTGCGTCGACGGCGAGGTGGCCCGCTGGAAGCAGCAGTTCTCGCTGTCCGGCGTGTACCTGGACCGGGTCGGCGCCTACCTGTGCGACGCGGCGGTCCTGGTCGGTTTCGGCCTGCGCGCCGCGGACCTGTGGGGCAGCGGCCGGACCGACTGGCTGTGGGCCTTCCTCGGCACCCTCGCCGCGCTCGGCGCGATCCTGATCAAGGCCGAGACCGACCTCGTCGGTGTCGCCCGCCACCAGGGCGGGCTGCCTCCGGTCAAGGAGGCGGCGGCGGAGCCGCGCTCCTCCGGGGTGGCACTCGCCCGCCGGGCCGCCGCCGCGCTGAAGTTCCACCGGCTGGTCCTCGGCATCGAGGCGTCCCTGCTCATCCTGGTGCTGGCCGTCCTCGACGAGGTCCGGGACGACCTGTTCTTCTCCCGTCTCGGCGTCGCCGTGCTGGCCGGCATCGCGCTGCTCCAGACGCTGCTCCACCTCGTGTCCGTCCTCGCTTCGAGCAGGCTGAAGTGACGGCCCCGCTGAAGCTCGGCGCCGTCGTCATCACGATGGGGACCCGGCCCGACGAGCTGCGCGCCCTCCTCGACTCGGTCGCCAAGCAGGACGGCGACCCCATCGAGGTGGTCGTGGTCGGCAACGGCGCTCCCGTGGTGGACGTGCCCGAGGGCGTGCGCACGATCGACCTGCCGGAGAACCTCGGAATCCCCGGCGGCCGCAACGTCGGCATCGAGGCCTTCGGACCCGGCGGCTCGGACGTCGACGTGCTGCTCTTCCTGGACGACGACGGACTGCTCCCCGACGCGGGCACCGCCCAGCTGGTCCGGGAGGCCTTCGACGCGGACCCGGGCCTGGGCATCGTCAGCTTCCGCATCGCGGATCCCGAGACCGGGCTCACCCAGCGCCGGCACGTCCCGAGACTGCGTGCCTCCGACCCGATGCGCTCCTCTCGGGTCACCACCTTCCTCGGCGGTGCCAACGCCGTGCGCACGAAGGTGCTGGCCCAGGTCGGCGGGCTTCCCGACGAGTTCTTCTACGCCCACGAGGAGACGGATCTCGCCTGGCGCGCACTGGACGCCGGCTGGTCCATCGAGTACCGCGCGGACATGGTGCTCCTCCACCCGACCATGCCCCCCTCCCGGCACGCGGTCTACCACCGGATGGTGGCCCGCAACCGGGTCTGGGTGGCGCGGCGGAACCTGCCCCTGCCCCTGGTGCCCGTCTACGTGGGGGTGTGGGTGCTGCTCACTCTCCTGCGGCGCCCGACGCTGCCGGCGCTCAAGGCGTGGTTCGGCGGTTTCCGGGAGGGATGGCGCACACCCTGCGGACCGCGCCGCCCGATGAGGTGGCGTACGGTGTGGCGTCTTACCAGGCTGGGCCGACCTCCTGTCATCTGACAAGCTCGGTTCTGAGAGCATCGGGGCGACGAGCCGCTGAGGCCGCGCCCCGAACTGCCGCGCATCTTGAAGACGAAAGTTTCAACTTGTGAGTGACACAACCCATGACGGTGCCATCCTGACGAGCCGCACGCCGTCGCCGGACGACGGCCTGTCCCCGTCGCAGCTCGCCGCCAAGTACGGCCTGACCGTCAGCGGCGCCCGCCCGGGCCTGGCCTCGTACATCAGGCAGCTCTGGGGCCGCCGCCACTTCATCCTGGCCTTTTCGCAGGCCAAGCTGACGGCCCAGTACAGCCAGGCGAAGCTGGGGCAGCTCTGGCAGGTGGCGACGCCGCTGCTGAACGCGCTGGTGTACTTCCTGATCTTCGGCCTGATCCTCGACGCGGACCGGGGCTTCAGCACCGAGGTCTACATCCCGTTCCTGGTGACCGGTGTGTTCGTGTTCACGTTCACCCAGAGCTCGGTGATGGCGGGTGTGCGGGCGATCTCGGGCAACCTGGGCCTGGTGCGCGCCCTGCACTTCCCCCGGGCGTCGCTGCCGATCTCCTTCGCGCTCCAGCAGCTCCAGCAGCTGCTGTTCTCGATGATCGTGCTGGTGGCGGTGGTGGTCGGCCTCGGCAGCTACCCGGCCCTGTCCTGGCTGCTGGTGCTCCCCGCGCTCGCGCTGCAGTTCGTGTTCAACACCGGCCTGGCCCTGATCATGGCCAGGCTCGGAGCGAAGACCCCCGACCTGGCGCAGCTGATGCCGTTCGTCATGCGCACCTGGCTCTACGCCTCGGGCGTGATGTTCTCCATCCCGGTGATGCTCGCCGACAAGCCGGCCTGGATCGCGGACGTCCTCATGTACAACCCGGCCGCGGTCTA
Organism: Streptomyces sp. NPDC054847; assembly: GCF_053610925.1. NCBI lineage: Bacteria > Bacillati > Actinomycetota > Actinomycetes > Kitasatosporales > Streptomycetaceae > Streptomyces > Streptomyces sp. NPDC054847. Next base: position 9,755 of record NZ_JBSGZJ010000137.1, read on the forward strand.
CATGGACCTCATCCGGTTCGCGCTGATCGACGGCTACGGTTCCGAGAACCTGCCCTCGCACGTCTGGGCGGCCGGCCTGGGCTGGGCCCTCCTGGTCGGCTTCGCGGGCTTCGTGTACTTCTGGAAGGCTGAGGAGCGGTACGGCCGTGGCTGAGAACAACGACAACAGAGCCGGGGCGCGCGTCCCGACCGTCATCGCCGACGACGTGCACATCGTGTACCGGGTCAACGCCGGCAGCGGCGGAAAGGGCAGCGCCACGGCGGCGCTGAGCCGGATCCTGCGCCGGGAGAAGGGCGAGGCGCGCGGTGTGCGCAAGGTCCACGCCGTGCGCGGCGTGACCTTCACCGCCTACCGCGGCGAGGCGATCGGCCTGATCGGCACCAACGGCTCCGGCAAGTCGACCCTGCTGCGCGCCATCGCCGGTCTGCTGCCGGCCGAGAGCGGCAAGGTCTACACCGACGGCCAGCCCTCGCTGCTCGGCGTCAACGCCGCGCTGATGAACGACCTGACCGGCGAGCGCAACGTCATACTCGGCGGCCTGGCCATGGGCATGTCGCGCGAGGAGATCCGCGAGCGCTACCAGGGGATCGTCGACTTCTCCGGCATCAACGAGAAGGGCGACTTCATCACCCTGCCGATGCGCACGTACTCCTCCGGCATGGCGGCCAGGCTCCGCTTCTCCATCGCCGCCGCGAAGGACCACGACGTCCTGATGATCGACGAGGCGCTGGCCACCGGTGACCGCCGGTTCCAGATCCGCTCCGAGGAGCGCATCAGGGAGCTTCGCAAGGAGGCCGGCACGGTCTTCCTCGTCAGCCACAGCAACAAGTCGATCCGGGACACCTGCGACCGGGTCCTGTGGCTGGAGAAGGGCGAACTCCTGATGGACGGTCCGACCGACGAGGTCATCAAGGCGTACGAGAAGGAGACGGGCAAGTAGCCCCGGTTCCCCAGCGCCCGCAAGGCCCTCGCCGGTCGGCCGGCGAGGGCCTTCCGCTTGCCGCCGGCCTCCGGCGGTGCGGTGCACCGGACCGCCGACGGGCAGTCAACTTGCCCGGGATCCGGGAAGGTTGGACCCGAACGCGGTGTTGTTCCGTTCTGTGCGGCACCCCGGGGCGTCGTTCGGCGTTGTACAACGTAAGCTGTACCGGGACCGAATCGCGGCAAGTGGGGCGATATGTCGCGATCCGATCGGCCCGGCCTTCGGTCACGGGGTGGCAGGCAAGCGGCGCAGCGTGCGGCGGCGTGTCCGAAATGGGATGTATTGAGTCGGCAGTGTAGAACGGGAGATGTGATGGCCATGACGGGAAGTCTCCAGCTCCGCGAGCCCATCGCCGTCTCCGTTCCCGGCAGCGCGCAGTGACGGGCACCGTGCACCCGCGCGCCGACGACCCGGCCCGGGGCACCCTCGACAAGGCCGCCGACGAGAACTTCCCCGTCGCCCCGTTCTTCCTCCCCCGCGCCTGGCGGGACGACCTCATGGCCGTCTACGGCTACGCCCGGCTCGTCGACGACATCGGCGACGGTGACCTCGCGCCCGGCGGCGCCGACGCCCGCCACCTCGGCATCGGACCGGACCCGGCCGACGACCGGCTCGCCCTCCTCGACGCCTTCGAGGCCGACCTGCGCCGCGTCTTCGACCTGTCGGGCGACGCCCCGCGCCACCCGCTGCTGCGGGCACTGCGGCCCACCGTCGCGCGGCGCTCGCTCACCCCCGAGCCGTTCCTCGGCCTGATCGCCGCCAACCGGCAGGACCAGCTGGTACGCCGCTACGAGACGTACGACGACCTCCTCGCCTACTGCGAGCTGTCGGCGAACCCGGTGGGCCGGCTCGTCCTCGGCATCACCGGCACGACGAGCCCCGAGCGGCTGCGCCGCTCCGACGCCGTGTGCACGGGGCTCCAGATCGTCGAGCACCTCCAGGACGTCGCGGAGGACCTCGCCCGCGACCGGATCTACCTGCCGGCAGAGGACATGAAACGTTTCCACATCACGGAGGCCGACCTTGCCGCACCGACCGCAGGCGCCTCGGTGCGCGCCCTGATCGCCTTCGAGGCGCAGCGGGCACGGGCGCTGCTCGACGAGGGCATCGGGCTGGTCGGCTCCGTCGACGGGCGGCTGCGGCTGCTGCTGGCGGGTTTCGTCGGCGGTGGGCGTGCCGCGCTCGCCGCGATCGCCGCCGCCGGACATGATGTGCTGCCCGCACCGCCCAGAGCGACCAGGCCGAGGCTGCTGCGTGAAGTGGGGACCGTCTTGCGAAGAGCGCGTAGAGAGGGATGAACCGGACGATGGAGGGACCGACCCAGGTGCCGACCGCGCCGGTGCAGGCCGCGTACAGCTACTGCGAGGCCGTCACCGGACAGCAGGCCCGGAACTTCGCCTACGGCATCAGGCTCCTGCCGCCGCACAAGCGCCAGGCCATGTCGGCGCTGTACGCGTTCTCCCGGCGCGTCGACGACATCGGTGACGGCACGCTGAAGCCGCAGGCCAAGCAGGACCGGCTGGAAGCCACGCGCGAGCTGCTCGAACGCATCAGGCAGGGCGCCGTCGACGAGGACGACACCGACCCCGTCGCCGTCGCGCTCTGCGACGCCGCACGCCGCTTCCCGCTGCCGCTCGGCGGCCTCGACGAGCTCATCGACGGCGTGCTGATGGACGTCCGCGGCGAGACGTACGAGACCTGGGACGACCTCAAGGCCTACTGCCGGTGCGTGGCCGGCGCGATCGGGCGGCTCTCGCTCGGCGTGTTCGGTACCCAGCCCGGCGCGCGCGGAGCCGACCGCGCCGCCGAGTACGCCGATACGCTGGGCCTCGCCCTGCAAGTCACCAACATCCTCAGGGACATCGCCGAGGACGCGGCCAACGGCCGCACCTACCTGCCGTCCGACGACCTCGCCAAGTTCGGCTGCTCCGACGGCTTTCACGGCACGACACCGCCGCCCGGCTCCGACTTCGCCGGCCTGGTCCACTTCGAAGTACGGCGCGCCCGTGCCCTGTTCGCCGAGGGCTACCGCCTGCTGCCCATGCTGGACCGGCGCAGCGGCGCGTGCGTCGCGGCCATGGCCGGCATCTACCGCCGGCTCCTCGACCGCATCGAACGCGACCCGGACGCCGTGCTGCGCGGGCGTGTCTCCCTGCCGGGACGCGAGAAGGCGTACGTCGCCGTCCGCGGACTGTCCGGCCTGGACGCCCGCCACATCGGCCGCCAGACCCACGGAGGGCGCCGGTGACACCCCCGACGGACATCACGGACCCGGCCGCGGCGCAGGCACCCGAACCCGCGCGGCGGGCAACCGGCCGGGCCGCCGCCGCGTCACTGACGGTGGCGGCCGCGGCACGTCACGTGCCCGGCGGCAATCGGTTCACGAGGGAGGCACGCGGATGACGGCCGACGGCATGGACTCCCGGCACGCGGTGGTGGTCGGCGGCGGCATCGCCGGTGTCACCGCGGCACTCCAACTCGCCGACGCGGGGGTGCGGGTCACCCTGCTCGAGAGCCGGCCACGGCTCGGCGGGCTCGCCTTCTCGTTCCGCCGCGGCGAGCTCACCGTGGACAACGGCCAGCACGTGTACCTGCGTTGCTGCACCGCCTACCGCTGGTTCCTCGACCGGATCGACGGCGCGCACCTCGCCCCGGTCCAGGACCGCCTGGACGTGCCCGTCCTCGACGTCGCCGCCAGGAAGGGGCCGAGGCTCGGCCGCCTGCGGCGCTCCGCGCTGCCCGTACCGCTGCACCTCGCCGGGAGCCTCGCCGGCTACCCGCACCTCTCGCTCGCCGAGCGGGCGGGCGTCGGCCGTGCGGCGCTCGCGCTGAAAGGGCTGGACCCCACGGACCCGGCACTGGACGGCGTCGACTTCGCGACCTGGCTCGGCCGCCACGGCCAGTCGCCGCGCGCCGTCGCCGCCCTGTGGGACCTCGTCGGCGTAGCGACCCTCAACGCCAGGGCACCGCAGGCGTCCCTGGGTCTCGCCGCGATGGTCTTCAAGACAGGGCTGCTGTCCGAGCCCGGCGCCGCCGACATCGGCTGGGCCCGGGTGCCGCTCGGCGACCTGCACGACACACTCGCCCGCAAGGCCCTCGACTCGGCCGGGGTGCGCACCGAACTGTCCACCCGGGTACGGCGGATCAGCCGGCCCGCGGACGGCCGCTGGCAGGTCGACGTGGACGGCGAGCAACTGGACGCCGACACCGTCGTGCTGGCCGTCGCGCAGCGCGAGGCCCACGCCCTGCTCCCGGCCGGCGCGCTGGAGGACCCCGACCGGCTGCTCGACATCGGCACCGCCCCCATCCTCAACATCCATGTGCTGTACGACCGCAGGGTGCTGCGCCGGCCCTTCTTCGCCGCGCTCGGCACGTCGGTCCAGTGGGTCTTCGACCGCACGGAGGCGTCGGGCGCCAAGGAAGGCCAGTACCTCGCGGTCTCCCAGTCCGCGGCGCACAACGAGATCGACGAACCCGTCTCCGTGCTGCGGAAGAGGTATCTGCCGGAGCTGGAAAGGCTGTTGCCCGCAGCGCGCGGCGCGAAGGTACGGGATTTCTTCGTCACCCGTGAGCGTACGGCGACCTTCGCACCGTCCCCCGGCGTCGGCAGGCTGCGGCCGGCCGCGCACACACGCGCCTCCGGGCTGTACCTTGCTGGCGCGTGGACTGCCACCGGCTGGCCCGCGACCATGGAGGGCGCCGTGCGCAGCGGGTTCAGTGCCGCGGGTGCTGCGCTCTCCGCGCTCGGCCGCTGCCATGAACATCCCCTCAAGGAGGCGGCGTGAGCACCAGTACTGGAACCAGAGGAGAAAGCGTGCCGACAGTGCACTCGGCGTACCCGGCTGACGACACCGCACAGAGCGCGGAGAATGTCGACATCTCCGCGCTGCTGGAGCGCGGACGGACTATGTCCACGCCGGTGCTGCGCGCCGCCGTGGAGCGGCTCGCGCCGCCCATGGACACCGTCGCCGCCTACCACTTCGGCTGGATCGACGCGCAGGGACGGCCGTCGGACGGCGACGGCGGCAAGGCCGTACGCCCGGCGCTGGCGCTGCTCTCCGCGGAGGCGGCGGGCGCCGCGCCCGAGGTCGGCATCCCCGGGGCCGTCGCCGTGGAGCTGGTGCACAACTTCTCGCTCCTGCACGACGACCTGATGGACGGCGACGAACAGCGCCGCCACCGCGACACGGTCTGGAAGGTGCACGGGCCCGCCCTGGCGATCCTGGTCGGCGACGCGCTCTTCGCGCTGGCGAACGAAGTGCTGCTGGAGAGCGGCACCGTGGAGGCCGGGCGGGCCGCCCGCCGGCTCACCACCGCGTCCCGCAAGCTCATCGACGGCCAGGCCCAGGACATCTCCTACGAGCACCGCGAGCGGGTCACCGTCGAGGAGTGCCTGGAGATGGAGGGCAACAAGACCGGTGCGCTGCTGGCCTGCGCCGTCTCCATCGGCGCGGTGCTCGGCGGGGCCGACGAGAGGACCGCCGACACGCTGGAGGCGTACGGCCACCACCTCGGTCTGGCCTTCCAGGCCGTCGACGACCTGCTCGGCATCTGGGGCGACCCGGTCGCCACCGGCAAGCAGACCTGGAGCGACCTGCGCCAGCGCAAGAAGTCCCTGCCGGTCGTCGCGGCGCTCGCGGCCGGCGGTCCGGCCTCCGAGCGGCTCGGCGAGCTGCTCGCCGCCGACGCCAAGAGCAGCGACTTCGCCCGCTTCTCCGAGGAGGAGTTCGCCACCCGGGCGGCCCTGATCGAGGAGGCCGGCGGCCGGGAGTGGACCTCCCAGGAGGCCCGCCGTCAGCACGCCGTCGCGATCGAGGCCCTCGACCGAGTCGACATGCCGGAACGGGTCCGCGCGCAGCTCGTCGCGCTCGCGGACTTCGTCGTCGTACGAAAGAGATGATCGCCATCACCATCGCAAGGACCGACCGGAACAACAGCCGCACCATATGAAGCGCGTCGCCGGCCGGTGACGTCATCGTC
>NZ_JBSGZJ010000138.1:0-15620 GCF_053610925.1 Streptomyces sp. NPDC054847
GCGCACGTGCCGCACGAGACGAGCGTGCCCCGTACGGGCCGCAGCGCCGCGCGTGCCGCCCGAGACGACGTGCCCGCCCGCACGCGCCCCGCACGTGGCCCTGCCCGTGGTCCTGTTCGCCGGTGAGACGAGGGTGCCGGGCGGCATGGAGGAGCGCGCGCGGCACCGGGAGGCCGACGCGAGCGGCACCGGCGGGAGGCGACCGGGCTCGGACGGGAAGCGACCGGCCTCCGCCCCCGGAACCGGGGACACGGCCGCCGGGCCCCCGGCTCGAGCGGCTCTTGAGCGGCTCCCGAGGTGCCGTGTGCCACCGTGGAGGCGACGGCTCCGGCGGACGATGGCGCGTTGATGTGTCCGCGCCGATGTCGGCGGTGTGCGGTGCGAACACACCGCCGGCGGGCCGAGCACAACGGCTGTGCGGCCGAAAGGCGCAGGTCACAGCTCTGCGGGAAGCGCGCGGAACGCGCCCCGCCACCCGGCACGCGCGCCTGGCGGTGCCAGGCAACTCCCTGCCGTGCAGCTTCCTGGCCTGGCTGAATACGGACAGCCGGCCCCTCCCGGTGATTACCTCATGTCAGGCGCCGGACGGCAGCAACGGACCGGCCGCCACAGGACACCGGAACGGAACGTACGCCGCACCCGTACTCACGAATGGAGACCCTCCATGTCCCGTGCCACCCGTTGTACCGCCGCCGCATCCGCCGTCGCCGCCGCGTTCCTGGGCGGCATCCTGCTGGCCTCCCCGGCGCAGGCGGCCGAGGCGCCGCGGACGGCGCCGGCCTCCACGGACGACTTCGTCTGGCCGACGCCGCCGGACCTGCCGGACGACGTCGTGTGGCCCTCCCTGCCCACCCTTCCGGGCCTCCCCGGGCGGCCGGGCGCGCCCGACGACTTCGTCTGGCCGTAACCGCACCGGAGCCGACGATGACGATTGCGATGACGACAACGATGAGGACCCCCAGGTCCGCGAGGACCGTCGCGGGCACCGTGCCGGCGGCCCGCAGGGACCGGCGTCAGATCCACTCCCGCCGGGTGGCCTGCACGCCGGCCTCGAACCGGCTGGACGCCCCGAGCCGTTCCATGAGTTCGGCGACGATCCGCCGCTCGGTGCGCACGCCGATGCCCAGCGCCCTCGCCACGGCCTCGTCGGTCAGTCCGGTGGCGAGCAGCTGGAGCAACTTGCGCTCCTGCGGTGTCAGTCCGCCGGCCCGGGAGACCGGGGCGTCCATGGGGCTCGCGTGCTCCCAGTACGCCTCGAACAGCGCCCGCATGGCGAGGACCACCGGGGGACTGCTGAACAGCAGTGCCGAGGGCTGGGCCTGGCCGGGGAGGCCGGCGACGATCGCGGCCGACGTGTCGACGATGAGCAGCCGCATCGGCAGGGTCGGCGAGGTGCGTATCTCGCTCTGCCGCTCCGCCATCCACTGGGCGTGCGCCTTGGTGACGCGGTCGTTGGCGACACTGTCCAGGTAGATGGAGCGGAAGCGCACACCCCGTGCGAGCGCCCGCTCGTTGAGGGGCCGGCCCGCCTCGACCGATCCCTCGGTGAGGGTGTTGTCGGGGTGGAACGCGAGAGACTCCCGCGTGCAGGACTCGGCGAGGGCCTCGAGGCGGATCCGGATGTCGTCGACGTTGTCGAGAAGCTCGGTGCCGTCGAGGTTTCCGGCCCAGCCGGAGGCGGTGTACTCGGCGGCGAGTGCGGCGAGGGCGGCACGGTTCTGCTCGATCCGCTGCTGGCGCCAGGCCAGTTCACGTTCTTCCCGCTGGAGCAGGACCTTCAGGCCGAGCGACGGGTTCACCGCCCGCAGCTGGCCGGGCGTGACGTGGGACGGCGCGAGGAGGGAGAGTTGGGACAGCCGGTCGAGTGCCGCCTCGACTTCCTCACAGGTGCTGTCCACGAGGTCCGCGAGCCGCTTCGGGTCGTATTCCTTGTGGAACAGGATCGCGCGGTAGACCGCGAGGGTCTCTTGATCCAATGACGAAACTTCATCCACGTGGTGTTTCCCCCTTTACCACGGTTGAACGTTTATTCATCCACGTGTTCAGGGCCCCTCGGAACGCCCTTCGGCCGACCCGCACACACCCGCCGACAGTGAGTTCCTTTCACCCTCTGCACGCTTTCCGCACGTTACCCGCTGATCGATCTTCTTGACAGGGCGGCAGGAATCAGGACCGTCCCAAGTCTGTCGCGAACTCCCTAAGGAGCCGGCCGTGTCCCTCGCAGCGTCCTACGCGCCCGTGCCGCTCACCGGCTGCGTCGTCCTGGTCGTCGACGCCACCACGGGCATCGGCCGGACCATCACCGCACGGCTCTGCGCCGCGGGTGCGGCGGTCGCCGTGGTCGGGGCCGGGCATCCGGGGCGCGGTGACGACGCGGCCACCAACGCCGCCTTCCTCTGCAAGGAGCTCGCCGGCATCGGACACGTGGCACTGCCCTACCAGGTGGACGCCGAGGACACCGACGCGGTTGCCGACCTGCCCGCCCAGATCTCCGCGGACATCGGGCCCGTCAGCGCCTCGATCGTCGTCGTCCCGCGGTGCGGCGCGTCCGACCGGCTCGTCGAGACCTTCCACGCCGTGTCGGCGGCCGTCGCCCGTGCCCTGCCCGAGGGCATACCGCACATCGAGGTCGACCCGGGCCCCCGTGCCGCCACGTCCGCCGCCCGGAGCGACGACGAGCCGGCCCGTTCCGCGGTCGAACGGCTGGTCGCGGCCCTGACCCGCACCGCGGACCGCAGACGGTCCGCCTGATCATCCATCACATCGTCACGGGGGTAGGACATGTCCATTCGCGTCGTCGTCGCCGGCGATCACCAGCTCGTCCTGGAAGCGTTCGCGGAAACGCTCAACGGCACCGACGGGCTGGATGTCGTCGGACTCGCCACCAGCTACGAGGCCGTCATGCCCGCCGTCGAACGGCACCGGCCCACCGTGCTGCTCCTCGGGGAGAGCACCATGGGCGGCAAGGCACTGCGGGCCGCCACCGACGTGCGCTCCGCCCACCCGTGGTGCGGGGTCGCCCTGATGGTCGGCGCCGCCACACCCGCGGTGGTGGACCGGGCCGTGGCGGCCGGCGCCCTGGGGGTCGTGCCGAAGAACGCGCGGCTGCCGCAGCTGGTGACCACGCTCATGGGGGTCGCGGGCGGCTGTCTGACGGTGGACCCCGCGCTGCTGCGCCCGGCCGTCGCCGGGGAAACCGCCCTCAGCGTCCGGGAGATGGACGTCCTGCGGCTGACCGCCGGCGGCGCCAGCGTGAAGGAGATCGCGGGGGAGCTGTATCTCGCCGCCGGCACCGTACGCAATCTGACCTCCGCGGCCATCAAGAAGCTCGGCGGCCGCAACCGGTTCGATGCCGCGCGCATCGCGAGCGAACACGGCTGGCTGTGAAGGCGGGACGGTACGGAACGGGACGGTACGGGGCCGGACACGCGCCGGCCCCGGCACAAGAGGTGCCGGGGCGGGGCGTCTTCGGACGGTGCGTCGATGTGGTGCGGACGCTGCTGCTACTTCTCCAGGCAGAACTCGTTGATCGGGTAGCCCACATGGCGGTCGGCCGTCGGCAGGTGGCCGAGGATCGTGTCCCCCGGCTTCAGCTCCGTGCTGTTGAGGACGGACGCGCCGGGGCCCAGGACACGCACGTGCCAGTCGTCCTGGAGGATCAGGTTGACGCTCTGTCCGTTGGGGGCGACCGCGTCGATGGAGATCAGCGGACGGGTCTCGATCTTGACCCGGCCGACGCTGACCGGCCGGGTGCGGCCCTTGACGTCCACGGCCAGGACCGAGCTGCCGGCGTGCAGTTCGCTCAGGTAGTGGGTGCGTCCGTTCTGCGCCACGGTGTAGGAGTGCAGGGCGCCCGCGTTGACCCGGAAGGGCCGTGTGGGCATGTACGGCAGCGGGTGGGTCTCGCTGACGCACAGCACCATGCCCTTGGAGTGCGAGCCCACCAGAATGCCCTCGTCCTTGCGGAAGTGGGTGGTCGTGTCGACACAGGCACGCTCGCCCATGCCGATGTGGGTCGCCGCGGTCACGGTCAGTTCGACCAGCGGGATCTCCCCGGTGCGGGAGGTCGCGGCCGTACGCAGCGCGGTCGCGTCGCCGACGGTGCGGCCCGGCATCAGCACGCCGTCCGAGCCCAGTTCGAGGACGCCGTAGACGATCTCGGCCTCCTCCCGGTTGGCCGCGGTCGTGACGATCGACCCCGGCGAGCCGGTGGCGGCCGCTATCACGATCTCCAGCGGGATCTTCGTCGGGTCGCGGAAGTCGAGGATGCTCCATGCCTCCAGGCGGGCGGCCAGGCAGGCGTCCTCGAGGGTGTCGGCGTCGACGATCTCGACGTAGCGGCCGAACTCCACGTCCGGGTGCGCCTCGGCGAGCGGGGCGCGCAGGTCCTTGCCGCCGGGCACGATCACCAGGTCGGCGCCGCCGATGTCGTCGGGCACGTTCCCGTCCGGGTAGAGAAGGATCTTGCGGACCGTCGGCGGCAGTCCGGTGAAGGCGGCGGGATCGGCGGCGACGATGCCGTCGATGCGCTGGTGGACCGCCTCCTCAAGGATGGCGGCGGTGGCGGAGCCGGCGTCGCGGATGTCAAGCCAGCACAGTTTGGCGTCCGTCATGATGCGGACCTCCTGTCGAAACGTCGAGACGTGTGTCGTCGAGGCGTGGATTGTCGAAGTGCGGGTTGTCGAGGTGCGTGTCGTCCAGGTGGTGCGGAGTGAGGCGTTCACCGTCGAGCCGTGCGTCGCCGCCGGCGAACGGGCCCGCACCGAAATGCTGTTCGGGGAAGTGGTGGACCAGCCGGGCCACCTTCGCCGCCAGCCGCCGCGGGTCGGCGGCCTGGAAGATGTTGCGGCCCATCGCGACCCCGCCCGCGCCGCCGGCCAGCGCGTCGCGGACGTACGCGAGCACGTCCTCCTCCTTGTCGAGGGCGGGCCCACCGGCGACGAGGACCGGTACGGGGCAGGCCGCGGTGAGGTCGAGCATCTCCGCGGTCGACCCCAGGAACACGGTCTTGACCAGGTCGGCCCCCAGGTCGGCGGCGATCGTCACGGCATGCGCGACCATCTCCGGGTCCCGGGGATCGGTGATCCGCGGCCCGCGCGGGTACACCATGGCGAGCAGCGGCAGGTTCCAGCGGTCGCAGGCGTCGGCGATCCTGCCCAGGTCGCCGATCTGCTCGCGCTCGTCGTCGGAGCCGAGGTTGACGTGGACGCTCACCGCGTCCGCGCCGAGGCGGAGCGCCTCCTCGACCCCGGCCACCACGTACTTGGCGTTCGGGTCGAGGGCCCGGCTGGTGCTCGCGTTCAGATGGATGATCAGCGACATGGCGGCGAACCGCTCCGGAGAGATGTGCCGCACACTGCCCTTGTGCACGACGACGGCGTCCGAACCGCCGGCCGCGAGCCGGCCGGCGAGGTGGTCGAGCGTCGTGCCCTTGGGCACCACGGGACCGTCACTGATCGAATGGTCGAGAGGGGTGATCATCAGGCCGGCCGTGCTGTGGCGGTAGAGCCGCCGCAGCCGCAGCGACCGGGCGAAGTGGCCGTATGAGGTCATGTGACGCCCTTTCTGCTTCGCGGGATTGCGTGATCTTGCAAGGACCCCGCGCCGCCTGCGCGGACGGGATCGGCCCGCGCGGTGGCTTCGCGCGGGGGGCTCGTGCCGGGCACCGCGCCGCGCCGGTGGGCGTGCACGGGCGTCCGGATGTCGTGCGCCGGGCGGGGCGCCGGACCCGGGACGGCGGGCGGACGGGTCTCGTCCGGTGGTGCCGTGACCGAGCGCAGGTAGGTGCGGTCGGGTTTTCCCGAGGGCGTGAGCGGGAGCCGGGGCCACACGGACACCCGGACCGGCGCGTGCTCCGGCGTGAGCGTCGCGGCGACGTACCCCTGCAGATCGCTCGAGGTCCGTGAGGCGCCGGAGTGCAGTTCGACGGCGGCGTGCACCTGCTCCACGTAGTCCCGGTCGCGTACGCCGAAGACCGTGGCCTGGCGTACCTGTGGATGCTTCAGCAGCGCTCGCTCGATGGCGGCCGGATCCAGCTTGAGTCCGCCGTGCTTGATGACGTCCCCGACGCGGCCGTCGAGACGGAGGTAGCCGTACCGGTCCCAGTGCCCGAGGTCGCCGGTCAGCAGCCAGCCGTCCTTGAGCGCCGTGCCGGTGAGCTCCTCGTCGTCGAGGTAACCGGCCGTGATCGTGGGCGAGTTCACCCAGATCTCGCCCGTGACACCGCGCTCGACCACCGGGCCCCCGCCCGGAGCGCGTATCTCCACGCGCACCCAGGGGAAGGGACGGCCGACGGAGCCGAGGAGCTCCGGTTCGCGGTGGTCCAGCGGGTTGAGGCTGCTGATGCCGCCGGCCTCCGTGGTGCCGTACACCTGGATCAGCACGTCGCCGAAGAGCTCCACCGCCCGCGCCACACGGGCCGGCGCCGCCGGTGTGCCGCTGTAGGTGATGCGGCGCAGCGACGACAGGTCGGTCGTCGCCACGTCCGGATGGTCGAGCAGCCGGTACAGGTGCGGCACGGCGAGATAGACGTCCGTGACCCGCTGCTCGGCGAAGGCGCGCAGCACGTCGTCGGCGTCGAACCCGTCGTGCAGCACCACCGTCCCGCCGCTGAGCAGGACGGCGTCGGCCATCGGCGCCGTCGTATGGCTGATGGGCGTGACCGACAGCAGCGTCGCGGGTCCCCGGGGATCGAGGCCATGTGCGAGGCGGCTGACGAGCTCGTCACGGGTGCCGAAGCGCTGCGCCACCATCTTGGGGCGGCCGGAACTGCCACTGGTGAAGTCGACGACCGCCAGGGCGTCCGGCCGGCCCTCCCGTAGCCGGCCGAGCGGCACGGCGTGCGCGGGTGCGCCCCGCGGGATCGGCAGTACGGTCAGCCCCGGCAGGCGGTTGGACAGCCAGCGCCCCCGCTCGGCGCTCTCCTCGTCCACCAGCAGGAGCGGCACGCCGAGGTCGCGCAGCAGCTCGGTCTGTGTGCTGATCGAGAACGTCTCGGTGTCCGTCCTCGGGTTCATCGACCGTACGTAGACGGAGGTCGCGCCCAGGAGGTGGACGGCGTACCGGGCGCTGAGCATCAGCGGATGGTTCGGTCCGGTCAGGACGGCGACGGTGTCGCCCGCTCCGACGCCGTGGTCGTACAGCAGGGTCGTCGTGCCGAGGATCGAGTCGGTCAGTTCGCCCGCCGCGACGCCTCCGTCGCGCCGGTGGACGACCGCCCGGGCGGGGTCCTTGCCTAGTGCGTCGAGAATTCGACGGACGTAGGACACGGATCGGGTGGTAATCATGTTCCTCCTTTCTTTCCCGTCGGAAATGCCTGAAGAAGCAAGCGGATCGGCTGGGGAGAAGTCACACGATCTTCATCTGCGCCATCATTCCCATGGCGCTGTGGTCGATCATGTGGCAGTGGTACGGATAGACGCCCCGGTGGGTGTCGAAGGTCATCTGCAGCTTGACGGTCTGCCCCGGGAAAAGGAGCACCGTGTCCTTCAGTCCCGCCTCCGCCGGATAGACCGGCTGCCCGTCCCTTTCGAGAATGCGGAACTGGACCAGGTGCGTATGGAAGTTGTGCGGCACGGTGACGCCGGCGTTGGTAACGGTCCAGACTTCCGTGGTGCCCCACTTGATCTCGGTGTCGATGCGGTTCGCGTCGAAGGTCCTCCCGTTGATGTACGCCTGGTGGCCGCCGCTGCCCGGCTCGTCCATCTGGAGCTCGAAGGTCCTCTCCACCGTGGGCTTCGGCAGCGCCGGCAGGGTCGTCAGCACGTCCGGGACCCGGCTGTCGTCGGGCGTCTTCTCGCCCACGTCGAAGCGCATGATCCGGCCGACGAGATCGGCGGGACCGGGCCCCAGCATGTTGGCGAGCTCCAGCTGCGTGCCCGGCGCGTACTTGGAGAAGTCGATGACGAAGTCGGCCCGCTCACCGGGGGAGAGGACCAGGACGGGAGTGGGCGCGGGCGCCGGGAGCAGTCCGCCGTCGGCGCCGATCTGCGTCACCTGGCTGCCGTCGGACAGCGCCAGGATGAAGATGCGCAGGTTGGACGAGTTGAGCATCCGGAAGCGGTACTTGCGTCCCTCGACCTTCATGTACGGCCACGGCCGGCCGTTGACGAGGATCGTGGTCCGGTTCTCCGCGTCGTCCATCGTGTACACCATCGCGCCCGACGCGTCGAAGTGCGCGTCCCGCAGGACCAGCGGCACCTCGTAGCGCCCCGACGGAAGGCCGAGCGCGTCCTCCTCCTCGTCCCCGAGCAGGTACAGGCCCGACAGGCCGCGGTAGACGTGCTCCGACTCCATGTGATGGGCGTGGTCATGGGTCCACAGCGTCGCGCCCGGCTGCCTGTTGGCGTACACGTACGTCTTGGAACGGCCCGGCGCGATCGTGTCCATCATGCCGCCGTCGCTCTCCACGGGATTGTTCCCGCCGTGCAGGTGCACCGAGGTGGGCATGTCGAGCAGGTTGATCTGCCTGACGACGGCGGTGCGCCCGGAACGCGCCCGGATGGTGGGCCCGGGGAAGGACCCGTTGTAGGTGAGGACCTCGGTGCGCTGCCCGGGAAGGATCTCGAGCGAGGTCCGGCTCATGGCCACCGCGTAGTGGTCGGCGGACCTCGTCCTGCGATAGGGGCGCAGCACCTTCGGCACGGGCAGCGGCACCGTGAACGGCGTGACCGCCGGCCCGGCCGATGCCCCGGTGCCCGCCGGCGCGGCGTTCGCCGGTCCCCCTGCGGCCAGGGTCTGGAAGAGCCCGCCCGCCGCGCCGACGGCGCCGAAGGCGCCCGCGGTGAGCCCGAGCCGTATTGCATGACGACGAGTGAGCACGAGGTGATTCCTTACTGAAGTAGCCGTGATGTGAAGTGAATTCGTGTTCCGAGCATGCGTCTGGAACCGTCGAACTCCGAGCGAACGGCTGCGCCCGCTGGCATGTGTCACCCGTTCCATGACCTCGGTCACCGGAACGGAACGCCGGAATTCCCGCCGCACCGCGCGTATTCCGTGCGGTACCGGGCTGCTTTCACGGCGGAAGCGATGACGGGTGTCATGCCGGACACCGGCCCATGTCACGGGAATTGCGCGCGGCCTGCGGTTCCGCGTGGTCCGGGCCCGAGAGTGATGACCGACGTCTGTCCTCATCACGCGAAGCGGAGACCATCATGCAGACGAATTCACCTCAGAAGGCCGGGGAGGCGCCGTCGCCGCCCCGGGCCGCGCCCGTGTTCCGCCATGACGTCCACGTCGCCTTCGACGGCGAGTCGGCGACCCTGACGAGCCCCGTCACCGCCTTCACCCTGCGGCCGGTGCGCGGCGGCATCCTCCGTGTGCTGCGGCGGCTCAGCCAGGGGCCGACCCCCGTGCACGAACTGGTCGAAGGACTGCCGCCGGCGGAACGCGTCCAGGTGGAGCGGTTCCTCGACCGCGTCGGCCACCTCGTCGCCCGCAGCGTCCTCACCCGCGGGGGACCCGGCGGGCGCCGCGAACTGGTCAGACTCGAACCGACCGCCCGGGACGCCGAGTACCGGGCGGGGGAGGTGGACGCCGGACGGCCGGTACGGCTCTCGCGGTTCGCGTTCCTGCGCTCACGGGACGGCGCCCTGGTGCTCGAGTCGCCCCTCGTGAAGTTCCGCGCCGTCCTGGCCGACCCGGCCGCCCGGGAGATCGCGGCCGCGCTCGGCGAGCCGGTCACGGCCGGGAGCCTGGCGAAGACGGGCGGCCTCTCCGATGACGAGACGACGGACGTGCTCCGCCACCTCGTGGGCGCCGGCTTCGCCGAACAGGCGGACGCGGACGGCGCCTTCGCCTCCGACACCGAACCGACGCTGCGGCAGTGGGACTTCCACGACCTGCTGTTCCACTCCCGCGTCCGCTCCGGCCGCTACGACGACATGTTCGGCGCCGTCTACCCCTACCGCGACGAGATCGGCCCGCAGCCCGCGGTGAAGCCCGCGCCGGCCGGTCCCACCGTGGAACTGCGCCGGCCGGCGCGCGAGGACATCGCGGACCGCGACCCCTCACTGACGGCCGCCATCGAGACCCGCCGCTCCATCCGCTCCTACGGCGAACGCCCGCTGACCGCCGGGCAGCTCGGTGAGTTCCTCTACCGCGTGGCACGCGTCCGCGCCCACTACACCCCCGAGGAGGGCAGCGGCCGCGACGAGGTGGTCTCCCGTCCCTACCCCAGCGGCGGCCAGGGCTACGAGCTGGAGCTGTACGTCACCGTGCGGCGCTGTGAGGGGCTCGACGCGGGCATCTACTACTACGACCCCGTCGCCCACCGCCTCGTCCTCGTCAACGACGGGGCCGCCGACCGCGAGTCGCTGTTCCATGTCGCGTCGAGGGCCACCGGCATGGAGGCCCGGCCGGACGTACTGATCACCATGACGGCACGCTTCCAGCGCATGTCGTGGAAGTACCGGGCCATCGCCTACGCCACGACCCTCCGGCACACCGGTGTGCTCTACCAGACGATGTACCTGGTGGCGACGGCGATGGGTCTCGCCCCGTGCGGGCTGGGCAACGGCGACGCCGACATGTCCGCCCGGGTGCTCGGCCTCGACTACCTGCGCGAGTCGTCCGTGGGCGACTTCCTGCTCGGCAGCCGCAGCCCGGACGACACCGTGGCCGGCGAACCGGAGGAAGGCTGGCACATGCTCAACGATCCCCAATGGTCGCTGCAGACGGACACATGAGCCGGCCGTGACCTGCGAAAGTGCCGCTTTTCCCGCCCCTTCCGGGCGAGGAGAAGCGGCATTTTCGTATTCCGGTGGCTCCCGTTCCGCCATGACCGCAGTTATTCGCGCGGTGATAAATGTCAGCGCGGGCACGGAAACTCTGGCTTCCGTGTGGCCGGCTGAGCATTATTGGTTGTGCAGCCGGACGGGTTGCACAGAAGAATTCGGAAAGGAATTCAAAATGAGCATCAACGACATCAAGAACGACGACGCGGACAAGGCCTTCGAGAGCTTCGACGTCGACGAGCTCGAGACCCTCGAGGTCGCGCAGGGCGTGGCCCTCCCCGAGATGGGCGCCTCCAGCGGCTCGATCGGCACCTCGTCCTCCTCGTCCTCCACCTGCTCCGCCTGCTGAGTACCCCTCAACCGAATCCCGAAAGGATCCAGACAATGAGCATCGACGACATCAAGAACAACGGCGACGACGCGGCGAAGGCCTTCGAGAGCTTCGACGTCGACGAGCTGGAGACCCTCGAGGTCGCGCAGGGTGTGGCCCTCCCCGAGATGGGCGCGTCCAGCGGCTCGATCGGCACCTCGTCGTCCTCGTCCTCGACCTGCTCCGCCTGCTGATCCGAGGTACCTGATCGGACGTTCCAAAGGATGCGCCCATCCAGCCGGGAGCTGGATGGGTACATCCTTTTGTGCGTCGACGGCGGCGCCGAGGCCGGATCTCAGCCGCGTACCGCCACATGGAACGAGGACAGCCACAGCACCACCGCGGCGCCCGCCCCGACCACGACGCGCACGGTCTCGTCGGTCGAGCCGGCCACGGCGACCACGACGCCGGCGACCGCGACGACCGTCAGCAGAGCCGCCGTCCACCTGTACTGCCACTGGTCGAAGAGGCGCGCGAGCGGAAAGAAGTGCAGGCCCACCACGAGGCAGATCCCCGGCGGGATCAGCTCGGCGTGGCCCGTTGCGTTCGACAAGGCGATCACCGCGAAAATGGCCACCACCTCGAGGGCGTTCACCAGGCCCACCCCGCGGTTCCACTTCTCCGGCAGCCGCACCGTGCGGCTGGCCGGCCCCGCCGCCCCGCGGAACGCCAGGAACACGGCCACGGCGGTCAATACGGCGCCCACCGCCCCGACAGTGACGGAAACAGGCATCGCGGCGATGCCGGAACCCGCCGCAAAAGCCCACACCAGGGCAAAGACCGCGAGAACTATGGCCCCGCGGCGGCGCAGATTCTGCGTGAGTGTCAGGCACTCCGTGTCCGTAGTCATGGCCGGAGGGTACAGCGATCTCCGCGCCCGCCTGACGGGTTTCGGCCACGGGCGGACCGTCACGCCGGCGGCGCGGGTGTCATGAAAGCGGTGACGTATGTAAGCGGCCGCCCCGCATTGCCTTCCTCGCCGCTTTTCCGTCCCACATGATTGTCGCAAGGCATTCAGGGCCGACATTTGGATTCGACGTTCTCGAGTCATTTCTCGATTTCCCGGAAGGTGCGAAAAAATGGGGGTTGATGCGCCGGAGCGCATTGCCGTGAGGCCGGATTCCGCCGGCCTGACGGGGGTGCGGCTCCACACACGGATGCCGGTCACACCGGCGTGGCTGTCCCGGCACGTCGTGCCGGTCGCCCGCGCACTGGGCGAGCAGGGAGCGGCCGGTGTCCAGCTGCGCCGCGGCTGGCTGCACGGACCCCACGTCGACGTCCTCGCCCTGTCGGCGCCGGGCCTGCCGGGCGGCGGCCCCGACTGGGCCGACGTCGCACGCCGGCTGGACGCCGGACCGCTGGACCCGCCGCGGGCCCTGACCGAGGAGGCCTATCTCGAGCAGGCGCGGGAGTTCGGCCGCCTCGAGGCGGTGCAGCCGCCGTACCTTCCGCTGCGCGAGCACGGCGCCGTCGAAGCCGTCGCCCCGGGCGACACGGCCTCCCGCGAACCCCGGCTCGACCGCTTCCGCACCGTCGTCCTCGGCGCGCTGAACAAGCCGCTGCTGCGGATGATCGACGGCATCGCGGACGAGCCCGGCACCGCCACCGTCCGCCTCGCCGAGGCGTTCGCCGCACTGGCCGACACCCACTACCTCGGCCCCGCCTACGGAGTGTTCTCGCCGCGCTCCCACGTCGAGGCCTTCCTCGCCTGGGCCGCGCCGACCAAGGACGTCAGACCCCTGTTCGTACAGCGCCTCGCCAAGGACGCGCCGCGGCTGCGGGCCGTCGTCGAACAGCGGCTGAGCGGCGAGGTCTCGCCCGCAGCGGCCGAGTGGCGCACCGCCTTCGCGTACAGCTCCGGCGCGCTCGAGAGCGCCGTGGCCGCGGGCACCCTCACGCTCGGACTGCTCGACGGCGTCACCGAGGGTGTCGACCGGACGGAGATGGGCCCGCCCGGAGCGACCCGCGTCGTACCGCGAGGGAAGCAGCCGGACAGCGACTTCCACCGGGCCGTCGACGCGTCGGGAGCGGTCGCCGACCCCTCGCCGTGGTTCGCCGCCTTCCGTCTCCTGACGAACCTCTTCTACGAGCAGCTGCCGCTGCTGACCGTCTCGCCCATGCAGCGCTACTACATGTGCTTCGCCGTGGCGGAGACGGTCGACGACGTCCTCGGCACGACCTGGCAGGAGCGACTGGACGCCCGGCGGCCCGGTGCGGGCGCCGCCACCACAGCCGACCTCACGGGAGCCCCACGATGACCGCGCCCACGACCGAATCAGCCGCCCACGCCAGGCGGGCCACCGCCGGCCACCTCGCCGCCCCCGCCGTCGTCCCCGTCCCCGTTCCCGCCCCCGCGTCCGCCGCCGCGACGCCCGAATCGGAGCCGCTCTGGTTCCTGCGGGTCAACCCGCTGCGCCGGACCCGGCTGGCCGACCCCGGGCAGCGCGGACTGCTCGCCGAACTCGCCGACGCGGAGAGTGCGTTGCGCACAGCGGCCGACGCATGCTCCGACGAGCTCTACCACCGCATCGGCGACGCGGCCGACGACGCGGAACGCCGCGAACTCATCGCCCTGCGGCGCACCGTCCACAACGACCGCGCCCCCAAGAAGACGCCCGTCCCCACCCCCGCCGTCGACCGGTGGCTCGAGGCGCGTGAGCGCCGGGAGCGGCTGCGTGACGAGATCACCCGCGGCTACGCGGCGGCGGCCGACCGCGAACGCGAGCGCCTCGCCGCCCTTTTGGGCGACGACGACCTGCTGCGCTCGCTGGCGCTCGTCGCGCCGGAGGTGCACCAGGAGGCCGAGCGCTACCGCGCCGCCGTCCTCGGCCCCGGCAAGGTCTCCGCCCGCACCCGCAAGTCCGAGCGCGGACTGATCCAGTACGTCACCCGCGCCATGGTCCGCACCAGCCCGCTCTCCCGGTTCACCGCCGTCGGCATCGCGGAGCCCGACCCCGACGGGGTGGACCCGGACGACGTGCCGTTCACCGGCGCGACCGCGTTCCCGGGCCTCGACCGGGTCATGCTGGGCTACGTGCTCGGCGGCCTGCCCGCTCCCGACGACGCGGCGCTCGCGGACCTCTGGGTGGGCCTGCCGCCGACCTCCGCGCCCGACCCGGAGGCCGGCAAACTCTTCTTCCTGAAGCTCACCGACGCCGGTATGCGCCGGCTCGCCGTGCCCCTCGACGGCCCCGCCGGCGACCTGCTCGACGCGGTCTCCATGGGACCGCGCCCGTACCCCTCCGTCGTCAGGCACGTCGCGGAACGCGCGGGCTGCGCAGAGGAGGACGCGGAGCGCCGGGTGCGGCACGCCCTCGGGCAGGGCCTGCTGTGCTCGTTCCACGAGGCGGAGGACGGGGCCGCCGACTACGACGACCTCCTCAGCCCCAGCGACCCCCGGGCCACCGGGCTCACCGACAGCATCAGGTCCGGCCTGCCGGAACTTGCGGCCGCGCCCGCCGCCGAACGCGGCGCCGTCCTCGCCGCCCTGCGCGGAGATCTCGGCAGGCTCAGCCACCTCGCCCGCCGGCCCGCCCAGATCACGGTCGAGGAGGACTACGTCATGCCACCGCTCAAGGTGGCCACGGACAAGTGGCGGCAGCCCCTCGCCGATCTCGGCCCCGCCGTCGAACTGCTCACCGTCTTCGACTGGCTGCACGACGTACGGGTCCTGATGACCGCCGCGTTCGTCGAACGGTTCGGCGCCGGAGCGAACGTGCCCCTGGCGGCCAACGCCGCCTTCGTCGTCGGCGAGGTCTCACGCCGCGCCGCCGCCATGGACGCCGTGTACGGACCGAAGGGCACCGGCGACCCGTCGGCGCTCGCCGGCATCGGCCCCGCCGACGGCTCGCTGGAGCGGATGTACCTGCTGCGCCGCGAGCTGACGGAGGCCGTCCACACCCGACTGTCCCGGGCCGCGGAGGCGGGGGAGGACACCCTCGTCCTGACGCCCGGCGACGTCGAGGGCCTCACCGCCGCACTGCCCGACCGCTTCCGCCAGGATCCGCTGATCTACGGCGTGCTCCTCCAGCAGGCCGGACAGCACCTGATCCTCAACGACGGCCTGCCCGGCCACGGGATGCTCTACGCCCGCTTCCTGGAGGCCGACCGCCGCCAGGGCGGCCGGGCGCTGCCGCTCCTCGAGGAACACCTGCGGCGCGCCTACGGCTTCGACGGAGCACGCGTCACGGAGGACCTCGGCCTGCACCGGCTGAACGTCAACGCGCACACGCCGATCCTCCCCGGCGGTCTCACGCCGGAGGACTGGTTCACCCTGCGTCTGGTGCACGACGCGGCGACCGACACGCTGCACGTCGAGGACGCCGACGGCGCCCCGCTGCGGGTCCTGCCGCTCGGCACCGGCCACCCAGGGCTCTTCCCGCCGCCGCTGTCGGTGGCCTCCGGTCTCGTCATCAGCGGCAGGCTGTTCAACAGCCTGCCGAACAGCTGGCACGCCGCCACCCCGTGGGACGGGCGCACCACAAGGACCGCGCCCCGCATGGCCGTCGGCGACGTGC
>NZ_JBSGZJ010000139.1:0-15571 GCF_053610925.1 Streptomyces sp. NPDC054847
CTCAAGGACCCGGTGGTCTACGGCCGTTCGGAACGCCATCCGCTGCCGGAGCCGATCCTCGGGCACTCCGACTACCAGGCCCACCCGGAGTTCGCCAAGGAGCGGGCGGCCCTGCTCGACCGGCTCACGCCGGCCGTGCCCCGGCAGGCTCAGGGCAGTTCGGGCAGATCCTCCGCGTAGAGCAGGGTGAGGTCGTCGGTGTTCGTCTCCGCGAGCTCGGCGACCCGCCCCGCGTGCCGCTCCACCATCGACTCGAACGTCTGGCGCGCGGTACGGCCGTTGCCGAAGGCCGGCCCCTTGGGCAGCGCCGTGAAGTACTTCAGCAGCGCCTCCGACGTGCCCTCGGCCAGCCGGTACTCGTGCTCCTCCGCCTGCTGCTCGACGATCCGCAGCAGTTCCTCAGGGTCGTAGTCGCTGAAGGTGATGGTCCGTGAGAAGCGGGAGGCGACACCGGGGTTTACCGCGAGGAAGCGCTCCATCTCCGCCGTGTAGCCGGCGACGATGACCACGACGGCGTCCCGGTGGTCCTCCATCAGCTTCACCAGGGTGTCGATGGCCTCCTTGCCGAAGTCCCGGCCGGAGTCCTCGGGAGACAGCGCGTACGCCTCGTCGATGAACAGCACACCGCCGCGCGCCCGGTCGAACGCCTCCTGGGTGCGGATCGCGGTGGAGCCGATGTGCTCGCCCACCAGGTCTACCCGTGACACCTCGACGAGATGGCCGCGCTCCAGGACCCCGAGGGAGGCGAGGATCTCCCCGTACAGCCGGGCGACGGTCGTCTTGCCCGTGCCCGGTGAGCCGGTGAAGACCAAGTGGCGCCGTACGGACGCCGCCTTGAGACCGGCCTCCTGACGGCGGCGGCCCACTTCGATCATGTTGGTGAGCGTACGGACCTCGCGCTTGACGCTGTGCAGACCCACCAGGGCGTCCAGTTCGCCGAGGACCGCGACGGAACTGCGCACCGGCTCCTCCGACGGGGCGGGAGCCGGGACGGACTGCGTGCTCTGTGAGGGTACGGCGGACAGCAGACCGGGCGTCCTGGTCGCCGTCAGGGTGGCCGTCGCAGGCTCCGCGCCGGGGCGGGCGATCCCGCTCTCGTCGCTGGTGCAGTCCTCGACGACCGGGCCGGAGTCCTCGCCGAACTCGTAACCGCCGCGCGCACAGCGCTCCGTGCGGCAGCGGTTCAGCGTCGTACGGCAGCCGTCCATCACATGGAAGCCGTAGCCCCCGCTGCCGGTCACCCGGCAGCCACGGAAGGTGCCGCGGCCCTCCGCGGACACGTAGAAGCCGGCCTCGGCCGGGGAGGTGACGGTGCAGCGCTCGATCACCGGGTCCGCGCCCTTGGTGACGATCACGCCCGTCTGGGCGGCGTCGATGGTGCAGCCGTTCAGGGTGCCGCCGCTGCCGTGGTCGCGGAACCAGGCGCCGGTCGAGACCTCGCGGATACGGCAGTCGTCGAGCTGTGCCGTCGCGCCGTCGCTCACCGAGACCGCCGTGTTGCGGACCTGCGAGAGGTCGCTGTCGACGACGTCGACGCGGGAGCCGCGGTCGAGGACGAACAGCGCGTCGGGCACGTCGTGGACGCGGCAGGAGTCGAGCACCGCCGTCGCGCCGTCACTGACCCAGACCGCCGGGTAGTCGCCCGTACTGTCGTGGATCTCGCACTGGTTGGCGTCCACGCGTGTCCCCGGGTCCCACACGGACAGGCCGTTGCGGCCGAAGCGGCGCACCGTGGAGCGGGTGAGCGTCAGCACGGACCGGGAGCGCAGATCGATCGCGTTCTCCGGGATGTCGTGAATGTCGCAGTCGGAGAGGGTGAGGACCGCGTCCGTGTCGAGGGTGACGCCGTCGGCCGATGTGCGGTGCACCGAGGAGTCGGTGAGGTGGGCGCCGGCGCGGGACGCGATCTGTACGCCGGTGCCCTTGATCTCGTAGACCTCGCAGCCGATCGCCTCCAGACCGCTGCCCTCGCCGGAGACGCTCAGGCCCGCGCCGGAGGTGTGGTGCACCCGGCAGCGCTCGAGGCGTGGATGCGCCCCGCCGTGCACCGACACGCCCGACTGGCCCGCCGCCACCACCTCGCACTCCTCGAAAACGCCGCCCGCGCCGTCCAGTACGCCGATCCCGACGCCCGCGGGGTTGTCGACGGTGCAGCGGCGCACCGTGGGCCGTGCGGCGCCGCGCACCTCGAGACCGACGGCGGACCTGGTGACGATCCGCAGGTCCGTCAGCTCTGGCGTGCCGTCCTCCACCAGCAGGGCGGGGGCGGCGGAGTCCTGGCCTTCCACATGCAGGTCCCGCACGGTGGCGGAGGCCCGGACGGTCAGCGGCACACCGTCGGACGGGGCGATGCGCACCGACCCGGCAGCGCCCTCGGGGCCGCGCAGCGTGACCGCGCGGCGGACGACGAGATTCTCGCGGTAGGTGCCCGGGGCGACGGTGAGGATGTCCCCGTCACCGGCGGCCTCCAGGGCAGCGGCGAGGGAGGGGTACTCGCCTGTGCGGCGCCGCCACCGCGAGGTGCCGGTGTGCGTCACCTGGACCGTGCCCTGTGCCATCGTGCTGCTCTGCCCCCACCTCGTGTTCCGTGCAACGCCGCGTCTCTGAGGGGAACGCCTCCCGAACCCCGAAGGGCGTCGCACCACCGTAGCGCGCGCGGCCCGCGGGAGTTGACGGGATGTGGCAGGTCAGCTTCCTGCGCCGGTGCGCCCCCAGTCGGGCCCCACCGCTGCCCAGGCCCGGTCCAGCGCGGCGTGTCTGCGGCGCACCAGCCGCCAGAGGACCAGCCTCCTGGCGCATTCCACGAGCACACCCCAGGCCAGCGCGGCGCCGACGCCGGCGAGCGCGGCGTGCACCTCGGCGGCGGCCATGCTCATCGGGCGGGGCACCATGCGTCCGGAACCGTCCGTCCAGACCGGGAAGGTGTCACCCGGGCGGGGTGCGGGCAGCGTGGTGGGGACCGTGCCGGTGTGCCGACTGCCGTCCGGGGCGGTCCACTTCGCGGTGACCGCCCCGCGGCGCTCGTCGGCCGCGGCGGTCTCCGGGTCGAAGGCGACGGGCCGCGGGAGTTCGGCCGACCCGAGCACGGTGGCCGTCGTGGCGTGCCGCTGGAGGCGCTGGACACGGATCGACTGGCGCAGTGACTCCTCGGTCAGCGCACCGGTGATCCAGCCGACCGCCGGGGCGGCCGTGACGATGAGCACGACGGCGGCCAGCGCGAGCCACGCCTCGCACAGATCGGTGGCACGCCGCAGGGGATTGCGGCGCCAGCGCCAGATGCCGACGGCTGCCCGCACGATCCGCACCCCCCTTCCCTTGTCCGTGATAGCCCGGCAGGGCACGGCACAGGCGCGGGTGGTGCGAAGAGAGAGGAACGTCACCCCGCGAGCCGTGCCGCGCACTGTCCAACGAGCCTGCCACCGCGATCGGTTCCCGTCGGGCGGGCGACGTCGGCAGCGGGTGCAGGGCAGGGTCGGTCACGCGGGCAGAGGGACCGGGGCCGGTCGCTCTGCGTGATCAGGGAGGGGCGAGCCGGTGAGGGCCTCATGTACGTGGCGCAGGTGGGCACATGAGCGCGTGGCGAGGGAACTCATGAGCGTCCAGGGCGGATCTCCGGTGTGCCCTGCTCGTCGAGCGGCGGCCCGCCCTGCCTCCGCGCCGGAGCACTGTCCGGACGGGCCGCCCTCGCCGTCGCTCAGTACCCCCGGCCCTGGTACGGGCGGTTGTACGGATCCTCGTAGGGCGCGGGCGCCGGAGCGGGACGCGCCGCCGCCGGCCGCATGGCCTCGTAGCCGGTGGACACCGGCCGCTGCGGCTGGGACTGGTACTGCGGTCCCGGATAGCCGCGGGGAGGGCCGGCCTGCTGCGGGATGTACGGGGCGGGCGCATGCTGCAGCGGGACCGGCTGCTGCGTCTGCTGCGGGTAACCGTAGGCGGGGGCGGGATGGGAGGGTGCCGCCGGGAGGGCAGGCAGGGCCGCGGGGAGCGCCGGCAGGTAGCTGTTGCCGGTGTCGTATGCGGCAGGCACTCGGATCGGGGCGATCTGAGGGGTGCCCCGCTCCGCGACCAGGGAGTCGTAGATCGGGGTGTCGGGAAACGCCGGCGCGGAGTAGTAACCGCCGCCATAGGTGGCGCGGGGGGAGGTCATGGCACATAAGTTAAGCCCACGATGTGCTGGTTGGGGAGACCGATAAGAGGGTTGTTTCATCAGCTCTGAGTGACCACGGTTCACTAATGTGGGCGAAGTTGGGGGAAACGGGCTTCCTGGCGTCTCGCGATCGTGTAAAGGGCAAGCTGGGAGAGGGTTACCGACGGGTCGGCCCCCCTGTGGGGGATGTATGCGGAATAGGTTGACGATGAACGATCTTCCGGGCGCAACGAATCGAGATGGGGGAGAGCATGTCCATGCTTAAGGGAGCGAATACTCCGGTGTCGGTGCGGAGTGTCCGCGTCGAGCTGGGCTGGCACTCCGGACCGGGGGTGCCCGACGTCGACGCGTCGGCACTCCTCCTCCTGTCGTCGGGGAAGGTCCGTTCCGACAGCGACTTCGTCTTCTACAACCAGCCGGCCCACGCCTCGGGAGCCGTACGGCACGAGGGCAAGCAGTCGACGACCGGCGCCACGACCGATTCCGTCGCCGTCGACCTCGACCGCGTCGAGAGCTCGATCGAACGCGTCGTGCTGGCCGCCTCCGCCGACGGCGGCACCTTCGGGCAGGTGCCCGGCCTCCACATCAAGGTGCTCGACGCCGGCTCCGGCGCCGAGATCGCCCGCTACGACAGCCAGGACGCCACGGTCGAGACGGCCTTCGTGCTCGGAGAGCTCTACCGGCGCCAGGGCGCATGGAAGTTCCGCGCCGTCGGGCAGGGCTACGGCACCGGCCTCGAAGGGCTCGCCACGGACTTCGGCATCACCGTCGACGAACCGCAGCAGGCCACGGTCACCGAAGCCGCCGTCACCCAGGCCACCCTGCCGGCGGTCACGCCGCCCGTCGCCACCCCGCCGCCCCCGCCGGCGGCACCCCCCGCACCGGCCACCCCCGCCGCGCCGCCCGCCCCGGCGGCTCCGGTACGCCTCACGAAAGTGACGCTGACCAAGGAGTCGCCGAGCGTCTCCCTCACCAAGCAGGGCGGCACCTCCGGCGCGATGCGCGTCAACCTCAGCTGGCAGGTCCGCAAGCAGTTCCAGGGCTGGGGCGCCAAACTCGGCCGGGCCATCGCCATGCACGGTGACCTCGACCTCGACCTGTGCGCCCTCTACGAACTCTCCGACGGACGCAAGGGCGTCGTGCAGGCCCTCGGCAACGCCTTCGGGGCGCTGAACCAGCCCCCGTTCATCCACCTCGACGGGGACGACCGCACAGGCGGGACCCCGGGCGAGAACCTCACCATCAATCTCGACCGCCGGCAGGACATCCGCCGCGTCGTCATCTTCGTGACCGTCTACCAAGGGGCCCGCAGCTTCGCCGACCTCGACGCGACGGTGACGCTGCAGCCGCAGCACGGAGCGGCCATCGACTTCTCCCTCGGCGAGTGCACCGTTCCCTCCACGGTCTGCGCCCTCGCCCTGATCACCAACACCGGCTCCGACCTCGTCGTCCAGCGGGAGGCCCGCTTCCTGGTCCCGGAACGCGGCGTGAGCCCGCAGCGCACGATCGACCACGCCTACGGCTGGGGCATGAACTGGACCCCCGGCCGCAAGTAGCGGCCCCTGCGTGCTCCCGCCCCGCCGTCACCCGGCGGGGGCGGGAGCCGTTTCACGCGGAACCCGGCGCTCAGGAGTCGCCGGCGGCCTCGGGCCGCGCGTAGGTGCGTCCCTTCCACGCGGCGCCCCGGCCCCGGTAGTGCTGCACCGCGGAGTCGACCGTCATCAGGAGATAGAGCGCGGCGGTGAACGGCAGGGTCAGCGCGAGGAGCGGCGGCTGGCGGTAGTAGCGCAGCATCGGCAGGTACGTGCCCGCCATCACCGCCCACGCCGCCGCCCCCGCCCACGCGGCCACCGCGTCCCCGCCGAGCAGCCCGACCGCCAGCGCCGCCGGAGGGGCGAGATACACCAGCGCCAGCCCTGCGACCGTCCCGGCCAGCACCGGCGGGCTGTGACGCAGCTGGGCGTAGGCGCTGCGCGACACCATCCGCCATAGATCCGCCAGCCGTGGGTAGGGGCGCACGCTCTCGACCCGGTCGGCCAGACCGAGCCAGATCCTGCCGCCCGAGCGCCGCACGGCGCGGGCCAGGGAGACGTCGTCGATCACCTCCTGGCGGATCGAGTCGGGGACACCGGCCCGCGTCGCGGCCTCCGTACGCAGCAGCACACAGCCGCCCGCCGCGGCCGTCGTCCGCGCCCCCGCCTTGTTGATCCACCGGAACGGATAGAGCTGCGAGAAGAAGTACACGAACGCCGGCACCACCAGCCGCTCCCAGCCGCCGGCGACCCGTAGCCGCGCCATCTGTGACACGAGGTCCAGGCCGCCGGTGTGCGCCGCGGCGACCAACTCCCGGAGGCTGTCCGGCGCGTGGGCGATGTCGGCGTCGGTGAGCAGCAGGAACTCCGGGTCGCGTTCCTCCGCGGCGTCGATGCCGTGCCGCAGGGCCCACAGCTTCCCGGTCCAGCCGTGTCCGGGCTCGCCCGGCGTCACCAGCCGCAGCGGCAGGCCACCGTGCCGCGCCGCCAGGGACCGTGCCAGGTCCCCCGTACCGTCACCGCTGTTGTCGTCGACGAGCACGATCTCGGCCCGGCCCGGGTAGTCCTGGGCGAGCAGCGTCGGCAGACTCACGGGCAGTACGTCCGCCTCGTCCCGCGCGGGCACGACGACGGCGACATCCGGCCAGTGCGCCGGATCCTCGCGGTCCGGCAGCCGCTGGTCGGTCCGCCAGAAGAAGCCCTGGCCGAGCAGCAGCCACCCCCAGGCGGCCAGCGATCCGACAGCGGTCCAGGCAAGAGCGCTCATCCGCCGCAGTCTGCCCCACGCAAGGCCCGCCGTGACGGCGGTCGACTATGGTGACCGGGTGAAGATCGCGCTCATGGATTCCGGTATCGGCCTGCTGGCGGCGGCGGCCGCAGTGCGTACGCTGCGCCCCGACGCCGACCTGGTGCTGTCCTCCGACCCCGGCAGCATGCCGTGGGGTCCCCGTACACCGGACGATGTCGCCGGGCGGGCGCTGACCGTGGCGCGGGCGGCCGCCGCGCACCGGCCCGACGCGCTCATCGTCGCCTGCAACACCGCTTCCGTGCACGCCCTGCCCGCCCTCCGGGCCGAGCTCGAGCCGTCGATCCCGGTCATCGGTACGGTCCCCGCGATCAAGCCCGCCGCGGCCGGGGGCGGTCCGGTCGCGATCTGGGCGACGCCTGCGACCACGGGCAGTCCCTACCAGCGCGGACTGAT
The DNA here is from genome assembly GCF_053610925.1 of Streptomyces sp. NPDC054847. Classification (NCBI taxonomy): domain Bacteria; kingdom Bacillati; phylum Actinomycetota; class Actinomycetes; order Kitasatosporales; family Streptomycetaceae; genus Streptomyces; species Streptomyces sp. NPDC054847. The sequence goes on from NZ_JBSGZJ010000139.1 coordinate 7,382, forward strand.
CAAGGAGTTCGCCGGCTCGGTCGAGGTGACCGAGGTTCCCTGTCCGGGTCTCGCCGACGCGGTGGAGCGGGCGGACGAGGACGCGATCGACCGGGCCGTCGCCGCGGCGGCCGCGCTCACCCCGCGTGACGTCAGGGCCGTCGTCCTCGGCTGCACTCATTACGAACTGGTCTCCGAGCGCATCCGGGCGGCGGTCCAGCAGCCCGGCCTGCCGCCCCTCGTCCTGCACGGCTCTGCGGGAGCCGTCGCCGCGCAGGCCCTGCGCCGGATCGGTGCGGAGCCCGCTCCCGACGCGTCGCCGAGCGGCCGGCTCACGGTCCTGCTGAGCGGGACGGAAGCCACTCTTCCGGCGGAGGCGCTCGGCTACGCGGAGAGCCGCCTGCTGCCTGCGGTGACCCCGGTCCGCTGAACCGGGTCGCGGCCCTTTCACGGGCGTAGACCGCTGCCTGCCGACCGGGACGCCCCTGGTCCCCGACCGCCACCCGCGACCTGTGACGACGGCAGGTGCCGCACGCCGGTCGGGTGGTCCGTCTGCGCGTGCGTTTCCGAGGCCACGGGGCGCTGATGGGTGCCTTTCCCGCCCTTGTCGCCGTTTCGCCGCATCAGTGCTGGTTGTCCCGATGCTGGGTAGGGTCCTAGGCATGAGGCACCACTTCCGCCACGAGGGGCGCGGCTCGGAGCCCCTTCCAGAGGTCTGGACCGGCCGGGCAACTAACCGCATGCAGTGGCTGCTCGCCGTGGCGGGGCTGGCCTGTCTGGCGCTCGGCATCAAGCTGGCCATCGGGGCCACGTGGACCACCGGCATCGCGGCCATGTTGATGGCGGTCGTCGGCTGCGTCGCGGCGGGCCTCATGATTCTTTACGGGACCCTCGCCTTCGTGCACGTGGCGGTGAAGATCGACAGCCATGCGCTGGACGTGCGCTGCGGTCACATCGGCGTACCGCGCCGGCACATCCCTCTGTCGCATGTGGAGAGCGCGGAGTTCGTCCACCGGGTGACGCCCCGGCAGTGGGGCGGCTGGGGCTGCCGCTGGCGTCCGGAGCGGGGCACCGCGGTCGTCGTCCGGCGCGGCGAAGGCGTGGCGGTCACCCTCAGCGACGGCAGCAGGTTCACGGTGACGGTCGACGACGCGGCCATGGCGGTACGGGTCCTCCGCGCCAGGATCAATCACCTCAAGGCGACCGGGGCACCGGGAGCCACGGGGGCGAGCCAGGCGCCAGGGGCGTGAGCCGGCCCGTGTGGAGCCGCCCGCGGCACCTTCCTCTTTCGTGACCGCCCCCGTGCTTGCCCGGGCGGCCTCGGCAACCCCGGCGACTCCGCGTTCTCCTGGCGGACGCACGCGCCGTGCCGCGGCCTACAGGTCCTGTCCTTCGCGCGGCGTGCGCGCCGTGGCCAGTCCCGCCAGCAGCGCGGCCCCGGTGGTGACGGGGGCGAAACTCAGCACGTTGCCGACACAGGCCAGCGCCGCCACTGCCGTCAGCGCGGCGGCGGCGCTCAGCGCCACGGGCGTCGGTCGGGGCGAACGCCCGAGCCCGTACAGGATCCAGCCGAAGACCGCCGCGAGCAGCGCGACGCCGGCCACTCCCTGCTCCGCCGCCTGCTGGAGCGGTGCCGAATGGGGTTTGTTCCCCGAGGCCGGCGACTGGACGGACGCGGGGCTCAGCCGGCCGAAGCGAGCGGGACCGACGCCCCGGACAGGCTCCCGTTCCGCCAGGGTGAGGGCGTCCCGCCACAGAGCGACCCGGTGCACGGTGAGTGGCGCCTCCACCGAGGTGGCGAGGCCGGAGGGAAGGGCGTCCTCCGCGACGGCCCACGTGGTTCCCGCGACGAGGCCCGTCGCCAGCGCGAGTGCCACGAGAACGGCGGCGCGCCGGCGTATCCGGGCCACGGCGAGCGAACAGAGCAGCACGGTCAGGCAGGCGGCGAACGCGGGGACGGACGCCAGCACGAGCGCGGAACAGGCCACGGCCGTCGCGAACAGGCGCGACACCGTCCTGCCTCCCGCCGTCCGGGCGGCGGACGCCGCACAGCAGGCCGCACCCGTGCCGAGCACCAGGAGTGCGGCGACGGCACCCGTCTGTCCCAAGGGGGTGACGGCACCGGCGGCGGCGCCCGGGACCACCCCGTCATGGGCCACGACCGCGACCGTGACGGCCCCCACCGCGGTCACGACGAAGCCGCCGACCGGCAGGAGCGAGCCCGCGATCCGTCCGCAGGCGTATCCCGCGGTCACGGCGAACACGGCGAGCAGCACGCCTTCCGGCCGCCCCTCCCGTCCGGCGGCGCTGACCAGCGACCACACGGCGCAGCCGACAAGGACGACGACGCCCGCCGCGTCCGCACCGCTACGGCCTTCGCCACCCTTGTGCGCACGCTGCCCGCGGTCCGGGTGCGCACCCTGCCCGCGGTCCAGGTGCGTGTGCGTACCGTCCCTGGGATCCGGGTCCGAGCCGCGTTCCGGGTGCGCGTGCGCACCGTTCGCGCGATCCGGGCCCGTCTCCGGATCGCTTCGGTGTTCCCGGCCCGTGGGCGGACCGCCCGTTGAACCCATCCCGTCGCCCCCCGACTGTGACGGCCCCGCGCGGCCGGAACGGGCCGGACGCCGACGGGCGCCCGATGCGCGACAGCCGGAACCGACCTGAACGGCTCGTGGTGTGCGCGGGACCGGCGAACACGCTAACGGGAGCCTCGGACATGTGTGGAGTGATTGCGGAGAAACGTTGCTGCTGGGTGAGGTGGACGTGACTGCGCCGCTCACAGGCCTCCGCCGTAGACTCCGCCAGGTGAGCGCCATCATGACCCCCGTCGACACCCCCGGACCCGCACCCACCGAGGACCGGCCGCTGCTGCGCCGGTTCGCGCGCCCAGGTGCCGCCGCGCTCTCCGGCCTGCTGCTCTTCGCGAGTTTCCCGCCGCGTCCGCTGTGGTGGCTGGCCGTGCCGGCGTTCGCCCTGCTCGGCCTGACACTGCACGGACGCCGGCCGCGGTCCGCGTTCGGGCTCGGTTACCTGGCGGGCCTAGGCTTCCTGCTCCCCCTGCTGTTCTGGACGGGCGAGGAGGTCGGCCCGGTGCCCTGGCTGGCGCTGGTCGCGGCGGAGGCGCTGTTCGTGGCGTTCGCCTGCATGGGCATCGCCCTCGTCTCACGGCTGCCGGCGTGGCCCGTGTGGGCCGCCGCCGTCTGGATCGCGGGCGAAGCCGCGCGTGCCCGCCTACCCTTCGGCGGCTTCCCGTGGGGCAAGATCGCCTTCGGTCAGGCCGACGGCTTCTTCCTGCCGCTCGCGGCGCTCGGCGGCACCCTTGTGCTGAGCTTCGCCGTCGTGCTCTGCGGATTCGGCCTCTACGAATGCGTGCGGCAGGCGCTTGCTCACCGCCGCGGCGGGACCGTTCCGCGCATCGCCGCCGTGACGGCGCTGCTCGCCCTCCTCGTGCCCGTCGCCGCGGCCCTCGCCTCCCGGCCGCTGGTCGACGCCTCCGCCGAGGACGGCACCGCCACCGTCGCCGCGATCCAGGGCAACGTCCCCAGGCTCGGTCTCGACTTCAACGCCCAGCGCCGGGCCGTCCTCGACAACCACGCCCGCCGGACGGAACAGCTCGCCGCGGACGTGGCGGCCGGCAAGGAACCCCGGCCGGACTTCGTCCTGTGGCCGGAGAACTCCTCCGACCTCGACCCGTACCGCAACGCCGACGCCCGCCAGGTCATCGACCGGGCGGTCAAGGCCATCGGTGTTCCGACCGTCGTGGGCGCCGTGCTGACCCCGGAGACGGGCAAGCTCCGCAACACCCTCATCGAGTGGGACCCCGCACGGGGGCCCGTCGACACCTACGACAAGCGCCATGTGCAGCCGTTCGGGGAGTACATCCCGATGCGGTCCGTCGTACGGGTCTTCAACTCCGACGTGGACCGGGTCCAGCGCGACTTCGGACCCGGGCACGAGGTGGGGGTCTTCGACCTCGCCGGTACCGAGGTCGGCCTGGTCACCTGCTTCGAGGCGGCCTTCGACGACGCCGCCCGAGACACCGTCACGCACGGCGCGCAGCTCATCTCCGTGCCGAGCAACAACGCCACCTTCGGCCGGAGCGAGATGACGTACCAGCAGCTGGCGATGTCCCGCGTGCGGGCCGTCGAACACAGCCGGTCCGTCGTCGTCCCCGTCACCAGCGGTGTCAGCGCCGTCATCCTGCCCGACGGGGAGATCGTCGAACAGACGGCGATGTTCACGCCGGACGCCCTGGTCGCCGAGGTGCCGCTGCGCTCGTCGCTCACGCCCGCGACCCGGCTCGGCAGCGCGCCCGAACTGGTCCTCGTGCTGCTCGCGGCCGGCGGCCTGTCCGCGGTCGCCGTCGGCGCGGTCCGGACCCGGCGGCGTGTGACGGACGAGACGGCGGCGGACAAGGCCTGAGTCCGCCGGGCCTCCGGCCACGGCGGCGGACAAGGCCCGAGTCCGTCAGGCGTCCGGCCAGGGTGCTGCGCTGTCGGGGGCCGGTCGGGAGAGCGCCCGGGGGCTGTGCCGGTCCGCGGAGGGGCTCGGACGGTCCGGCCGGGGCCGGCGGTAGGGTCCGGGCATGGCAACTCCCGAATTCATCCGCGCCATCCGGGCGACCGCCGGCCACCAGCTGCTGTTCCTACCCGGTGTCAGCGCCGTCGTCTTCGACGACGCGGGGCGGGTGCTGCTGGGCAGGCGCGCCGACACGGGCAACTGGTCGGTCATCGGCGGCATCCCGGAGCCCGGCGAACAGCCCGCCATGACGGCGGCACGCGAGGTGTACGAGGAGACCGCCGTGCGCTGCGTGGCCGAGCGGGTCGTGCTGGTGCAGGCGCTGCCGAGGCCCGTCACCTATCCCAACGGCGACGTGTGCCAGTACATGGACATCACCATGCGCTGCCGTGCGGTGAGCGGGGCCGCCGAGGCGCGTGTCAACGACGAGGAGTCCCTGGAGGTGGGCTGGTTCCCCGTCGACGCGCTGCCGGAGCTCCACGACTTCGCGACCTTCCGGATCAAACATGCGCTGTCCGAAGGACCAGCATGGTTCGAACCCACCAAGGCGTAGCGAAGTATGGGCTGCGACCACATCGGTCGACGGATGATCGCTGCCTAATGTGCCGGACATGACCGCGCCCACCACACCGCCCGGCACCCCCGTCCCCGCAGCCGCGGCGTCCACCCTGTCCGTCGACCTCGGCGGCCGCACCGCCCTCGTCACCGGTGCCGCGGGCGGCATCGGCCGCGCCTGCACCCTCCGGCTCGCGGCCGCCGGGGCCAAGGTCAGAGCCGTCGACCGGGACGCCGACGGACTGGCTGCGCTCGCCGCGCACAGCGAGGGCCTCGCCGGGGCCGTGGAACCGTACCTGCTCGACCTCACCGACCTGGACGCCGCGGAAGCGGCGGCCGCCGGCACGGACATCCTCGTCAACAACGCGGGCCTGCAACTGGTACGGCCCATCGAGGACTTCCCGCCGGACGTCTTCCACACCGTGCTCACGGTGATGCTCGAAGCCCCGTTCCGGCTCATCAGGGGCGCGCTGCCGCACATGTACGCACAGGGCTGGGGCAGGATCGTCAACATCTCCTCCGTACACGGACTGCGCGCCTCCGCCTACAAGTCCGCGTATGTGGCCGCCAAACACGGTCTCGAAGGACTCTCCAAGACGGCCGCCCTCGAGGGCGCACCGCACGGCGTGACGTCCGTCTGCGTCAACCCCGGCTATGTGCGCACACCCCTCGTCGAGAAGCAGATCGCCGACCAGGCCGCCGCGCACGACCTGCCGGAGGACCGCGTGCTCACCGAGGTCCTCCTCAAGGACTCCGCGATCAAGCGGCTCGTCGAGCCGGAGGAGGTGGCGGAGGCCGCCCTGTACCTCTGCTCGCCCCAGGCCTCCTTCATCACCGGTACGTCCCTGACCCTCGACGGCGGCTGGACGGCTCACTAGGCGTATCGAGCACGACGCGCTTCACGCCAGGCGTCACGACAGGTGTATCGATCACGAGCGGATCCAGGTCCTGGCGTCGGGCCGGGTACCGCATCGTTGTCCACAGGGCTGGTGCGACCGCCCGTACGGCAGGAATCCTGTGTCCATGTCCCACGATCAAGCCCACTACCTGGAGCTCCTCGCACGCGGCGCGGCCGCCGACGCGTACGACAGGCCGTTGCTCCTCGCCCGCGCGGACGGCGCCGGGCCCGAGCAGCTGGCCGCGCTCGAACACGCCAAACAGCTGGCCCTTCGGGTGCGGGCGGAGCTGGAGGGGCGGCGCCGCCGCGAGGCGGAACTGTCCGCCCTCTTCGAGACCGCGCACGACCTCGCCGGTCTGCGCGACCTCGACGCGGTGCTCCGGGCGATCGTGCAGCGGGCCCGGTCGCTGCTTGGCACCGAGGTCGCCTACCTCAGCCTCAACGACCCGGCCGCCGGCGACACCTACATGCGGGTCACCGAGGGTTCGGTGTCGGCCCGGTTCCAGCAGGTGCGGCTCGGCATGGGGGAGGGGCTCGGCGGACTCGTCGCCCAGACCGCGCGGCCCTATGTGACGGAAAGCTACTTCGACGACGCCCGCTTCGAGCACACAGGGACCATCGACGCCGCGGTCAAGGACGAGGGCCTCGTCGCCATCCTCGGCGTGCCGCTCATGCTGGGCAGCCAGGTCATCGGAGTCCTGTTCGCCGCCGACCGGCGCGCCAGGGTCTTCGAACGGGAGCAGGTCGCGCTGCTCGCCTCCTTCGCAGCCCACGCGGCCGTCGCCATCGACACCGCCAACCTCCTCGCGGAGACCCGCTCCGCGCTCGCCGACCTCGAGCGGGCCAACGCGATCATCCAGGACCACAGCGGCGTCCTGGAGCGCGCCTCGGAGGTCCACGACCGTCTGACGGAACTGGTCCTGCGCGGCGGGGGCGTCGACGATGTGGCCGCAGCGCTGTCCGAAGTCCTCGACGGGACGGTCGAGTTCACCGCGGGCGGCCCGGACACCGCGCGCGCCGGCGGCCATGCGACACGGCACGGCGACGACTGGGTCGCCGCCGTCGCCGCCGGCGGGGAGGTCTTCGGCTCCCTGGTCCTGCACGGGCACCCCGACCTCGATCCCGCAGGCCGCCGCACCCTCGAACGCGCCGCGATGGTCACCTCCCTGCTGCTCCTTGCCCAACGGTCCGCCCACGACGCGGAACAGCGGGTGCGGGGCGAACTGCTCGACGACCTGCTCGACTCCCCGGACCGCGACCCCAGGCTGCTGCGGGAGCGGGCCGCCCGGCTGCGGGCCGACCTCGACGCCCCCCATGTGGTGCTCGCCGCCCGGATCGACGGCACGGCGGACGAGACCGCCACCCGGGCCGACGCCACCCGCGCCGAGCCCGCCGCCGGCCGCAAGCCCGGCGCGCGCGGCGGCTCATGGAGCCGTGCGGGCTCCCTCGACGGGGCCGCCGTCTCCGCACGTGAGACGGCGGACCGCCGGCGCCTCTGGTCCGCTGCCTCGCACCTGGCCGCGACCCGTTCCGGTCTCGCCGCCGCACGCGACGGCGGCACGGTCCTGCTCCTGCCCCTCGGTCCTGGCGACACGGCGGCGGACCTCGCCCGCCAGACCGCCCGGCAACTGGGCGGCGCGCTTCGCGAGCCGGTGACCGTCGGCGCCTCCTCGCCGGTCGACTCACCGGCCGAGGACCCGGCGCCGGTGGCCACGGCCTATGCCCAGGCCCGCCGCTGCCTCGACGCCCTGCGCCTCCTCGGCCGCTCCGGGGAGGGCGCCGCGGCGCAGGACCTGGGGTTCCTCGGGCTGCTGCTGGCCGACCCCGGTGACATCGACGGCTTCGTGCACCGCACCATCGGGGAGATCATCGACTACGACCGGCGGCGCGGTACCGACCTGGTCCGCACCCTCGACGCCTACTTCGCCAGTGGCATGAGCCCGGCCCGCACCAAGGACGACCTGCACGTCCATGTGAACACCGTGGCTCAACGGCTCGAGCGCATAGGCCGGTTGCTCGGCCCCGACTGGCAGGCGCCGGCGCGGTCCCTCGAGATCCAGCTGGCGCTGAGGCTGCACGCGATGTCGTCGTCGGCCAGCTCCTGAGGCCCTGCCCGCCTGTCGTCTGTTCAGGCGACCGCGCGTCCCGTTCGCGGGGATCGGAGCCACCGTTCCCCCGCCGTTCATGAAGTCCACGAGGTCCCCACCGCCTCCGTATACGCGAACTGCGCGGACCCGTCC
>NZ_JBSGZJ010000140.1:0-15465 GCF_053610925.1 Streptomyces sp. NPDC054847
CCCCGTGGCGATCAAGGCCGTTCGGCGTTCCCCCCCGCCGGTGGTTGGCGAAGACCACTCTTGAGTTACCCGCCGCCGCTCGCAAGGCTGTTCCCTGTCCGGGACGTGTCCCACCTTGTCCCAGCAGGTGGGCGGCAGAGGGGGAGCAGCGGATGGACTTCGCCGGGAGCGGTGCCCCGGATCCGGATCGGGTACGGGACCCGGCCGAGTTCGTTGCTGCCATGCAGGCGCTCAAGGACCGTTCGGGCCTGACCTACCGGGAGTTGACGTCCCGTGCGGAGGCGGTCGGGGACGTGCTGCCGCGTTCCACCGTCGCCAACATGCTCGGCCGCACCACGCTGCCGCGCGAGGAACTCGTCGCCGCGTTCGTGCGGGCCTGCGGGGCGGGCCCGGGTGAACTCGACGCGTGGCTGCGGCTGCGCAAGGAGCTGACCCGCCGCGAACGGCCGGGGATCGCGGTGTCGGAGGCGACGGACGCCGGCCAGGGCGGACAGGCGCCGGCCTTCACGGAGTCCGGACGCGAACCGCGTTCCGGGGACGAGCCGGCGCCCGCCACGGCGGACGGGGTGTCACTCCCACCCGGCACGGCCCCGCGGCCGAACGGGCCGGAACCTGCGCCGACCGGCGCCCGGCGGCGGCTCCGGCTGCTGTCGGCGGTGGTGGCGGCCGTCGTGATCGCCGCCGCTGTCACCGCGGCCGCGCTGCACTTCGGAGGCGGCACGGAGGCGGACGACGAGCCGCCCGCTGTAAGCGGGCCGGCTCCCGGACCGGTACAGATACGGGCCGTGGACTCCGGGCTCTGTCTCGCGGAGCACGGCGGGCAGAACGGCCAGCTCTACCAGCAGCCGTGCTCGCCGGACTCCATCCCCAGGTTCTCCCTGAAACGGATCGGGACCGACTGGCGGCTCGAGACGTTCCACACCACCTTCGGCTGGGGCTGCACCGGCGTCCAGGAGAAGTCCACAGAGGCGGGCGCCCCGGTGGAGGACCAGGAGTGCGGCAAGCGCGGCCCGGCGGAGGCCTTCCGCTTGGAACCGGTGGGCAAGCCCGTACGCGGCTACCGGCTGCGGCCCGTCCACAGCGGCCTGTGTGTCGGGGTGGAGGCGGCGGACAGTGGGAAGAAGGGCGCCGACATCCGTCAGCTCGGCTGCACGGACGACGGCACGGGCCAGCTGTTCTCGTTCGACCCGAGGCCCGGAAGCTCCCGAAGCCCGAGGCCCGCGGGCTCTTGAAGCCCGAGGCCCGCGCGCTCCTAGTGCCCGGGGCCGCGCGCCAGCTCCCAGAAGTGGTCCACGATCCGGTCGAGGTACTCACGGCCCGGCTCGCCGGTGTCGTCGGAGGCCGCGCCCCAGCTGAGGGTGGCCACCATCCGGGACTGGTAGTCGGCGTGCAGTTGCTGGAGGACGTCCTGGAGATGGCCGCGTTCCAGCGGAAGCATCTTGCCCACCGGGCGCACGTAAGCCTGCCAGCGCGAGGTCACCGCGTCCCGCAGCAGCTCGGCGAGCTCCTTGTCGCGGCCGGTCGCGGCGAGCAGTTCACGGGGCGCCAGGCCGAGCGCTCCCGCCAGGGCCGCGGTCTGCCGCTCGTTGCCCCGCCATCTGCCCGACTCCTCCATCCGCAGATAGGCGGAGGCGTCCATGCCGAGGCGCCGAGCCAGCTCGTCGGGCGCGAGACCGCGGGCGATCCGGTGCTCGCGCAGGCTCGTCGCGGTGGAGAGAAGCTCTCCCGGCGAGCACCACAGCACGCCGGCCAGGGCGGTCAGCTCCCGGGTGTCGGGGACGGCGAGCCCTCGTTCCCACGCGGTCACGGTCTCGGGGGTGACCGGCATTCCGTACTGGGCCCGCAGCCCGTACGCCACATGACCCGGCGCCATCCCCAGGGCCTCGCGCAGTCGGCGCGCGGCGGGGGCGTTGAACGGAGGGGAGGGGTTGTGCTGCACGCGCACAACCTAGGGGTGGCGGTCGCCCGCTGACTACGGTGCGTACACCCAAAGCCACAGCTTGTCGAAAGCTCCGACCTGATCACGCGCCCGTACCGTCGGGACGGCCATGGCCGGGCCGGTGGGGAGTGGGTCACCGCGGTTACCGGGCAGTTTCGTGGCGCCGGGAGCGTACCGCGCCGCCGGGCGGGCCGGCCGTGGCGATACGGGCCTGTCCGTCACCCCTTCACCGCCCCGCCCAGGGCGAAGCCGCCGCCCAGCCTGCGGGAGATCAGGATGTACAGCACCAGCACCGGTGCCGAGTAGAGCATCGAGAACGCCGCGAGCTGTCCGTAGACGACCGAGCCGTAGTTGCCGAAGAACGTGAAGATCGAGACGGACGCGGGCAGTTGCTCGGGACTCAGGAGCAGCATGAAAGGGACGAAGAAGTTCCCCCAGAGCATGATGAACGTGTAGATCGTCACCACCGCCACGCCGGGGCCCATGAGGGGCAGCACCACCCGCGTCAGTGTCTGCAGGTTCGACGCCCCGTCCGTCCACGCGGCCTCCTCCAGCACCACCGGGACGCCGTCCATGAAGTTCTTCATCAGCCAGACGGCGAAGGGCAGTTGCGCGGTCGCCAGGAACAGCGCCGTGCCGTACATCGTGTCGATCAGGTCGACCTGCACGAACAGGCCGTACACCGGGACCATGATCGCGGTGATCGGCAGACAGGTCGTGAACAGGATGGTCAGAAGGTACGAGCGGCCCCAGCGCGACCGGTGCCGCGAGAGCGGATAGGCGGCCAGTGCCGCGCACACCACGGAGACCACCGTCGCGCCCCCGCACAGCAGCAGACTGTTGAGCATCGGCGTGTACGTGATCTCGTCGGTGAGCACCGCGTCGAAGTTGCCGGCCGTGACCGACGAGGGGACCCGCAGCCGCAGGTCCGCCTCGGCGTCCACGGAGGCGAGGACCAGCCACAGCAGTGGCACCGCGAACGCCGCGGCGGTCATCAGCAGCGCCGTGTCGGCCGCGAGGCGCGCCCGGGTCGCGCGGCGCATCACAGCTCCACCTTCATCAGCCGCAGGTAGACGACCGAGAACAGCGAACCCACCAGCAACAGCAGCAGCGCCACCGCCGTGCCGTAGCCGATCAAGGACTTGAGGAACGCCTGGTCGTACATGAACACCGGCAGGGTCTGGCTGCGGTTGCCCGGTCCGCCGCGGGTCATCGCCCAGATCAGGCCGAAGACCGAGAGGGTCGAGAGGGTGTTCAGCATCAGGTTCGTGCCGATGGAGCGCCGGATCATCGGCAGGGTGATGTACAGGACGCGGCGCGGGCCGGACGCCCCGTCGACCTCGGCGGCCTCCGTCACCTCCCGCGGGATCTCCGACAGCGCCGCGGAGTAGATGAGCATCGAGAAGGCGGTGCCGCGCCACACATTGGCGAACGACACGGCCAGGATCGGCAGGGTGAACAGCCAGTTCTGCGCCGGCAGATGCAGCCAGTCGAGGATCGCGTTCAGCGTGCCCTCGCGCCGGAAGAAGGTGTAGAGCAGGAACGCCGCCACGATCTCCGGCAGCACCCACGCGGTGATCACCAGGGTTCCCGTGAGGGTACGCACGGGACGGGACGCGGCACGCATCAGACCGGCGAGGGCCAGGCCCAGCGTGTTCTGGCCGACGATCGCGGACACGAAGGTGAAGACGAGGGTCAGCCCGACGGCGTTGCGGAAGTCGTCGTCGGCGAAGGCACGGCGGAAGTTGTCCCATCCGACGAACTCGGACCCTGCCTGGCCCGTCAGCTGGGTGTCGGTGAAGGCGATCCAGACGCAGTAGCCGATCGGGCCGGCGAGGAACAGCAGCAGCAGGATGGTGGCGGGGGCGAGCGGTACCCACCGCCACCATCCCGTTCGGGAGGCGCTCACCAGTCGCTCACTTGGCGACGACGGCGCCGTCGGTGATGGTCTTCAGTTGTTCGTCGTACGCCTTCGCCGCTTCCGCCGCGGAGGCGTCCCCGGTGGTCACCTGCTCCATCGCCTCGCCGATCGCCGTCGAGACCTGCGGATACACGGGCAGCGCCGGCCGGTAGTGCGTGTACTGGACGAGGCCGGTGAAGAACTCGATGCCCGGCATGGACCTCAAGTAACGCGGATCGGCCGCCACATCCTCGCGCACGGCGATCTGCGCGCCGACGACGCACCACTTCGTCGCGTTCTCCCTGGTCTGCAGCGTCTTCACGAACTCGAAGGCGAGGTCGGGGTTCGCGGCCTTCGCCGGGATCGACCAGGCCCAGCCGCCCGACATCGACACCTTGCCCGGCGCCTGGCCGTGCTGGGTGGGCATCGGAGCCTGGCCGAGCTTCTCGCTCCACTCGGGCCACTCCTTGGGGCCCTTGTTGATCCAGTTCTGGCCCATCCACGAGCCGTCGAGCGAGATCGCGAGCTTCCCCTCCGGGAACCATTCGGTGGCGACGCGGGTGCCCACATTGGGGTCGAGCGCGTCGGAGACGTCCGGCCCGAGCTTCTCCTTGTAGACCGTGCCGACGAAGTCGAGGGCGTCCTTGAAGCCCTGCCCTCCGGTCACCCACTTCTTGGCGGAGGGATCGTAGAGCGGGTCCTCGCCCGTGCCGTACAGCAGCATCTCGAAGCCCTGCATGACGGCCGCCTCGCCGGGGCCCTTGCCGGTGTAGACGTTGAGCGGGACGACGCCGGGGACCTTCTCCTTGACGGTGCGGGCGGCGTCGAGGATCTCCGCCCAGTTCTTCGGCTGCCAGTCGGCCGGGAGGCCCGCCTTCGCGAAGATCTCCTTGTTGAACCACAGGCCCCGGGTGTCCGTGCCGTCCGGAACGCCGTACGTCTTACCGTCCTCGGCCTTCGCGGCGCTCTTCGCGGTGTCGACGAACCGGTCCCACTGGTCCCAGCCGGCGAGCCGGTCGTCGAGCGGCTTCAAGTACCCGGCCTTGATGTCGGAGTTGATGCGGAAGGTGTCCTCGTAGACCAGGTCCGGCGCGGTCTTCGGGGAACGCATCATCTGCTGGGCCTTGGTGGCGTAGTCGTTGTCCGGGGCCTGGATCGGGACGAGCTTGACCTTCTTGCCCGGATTCTCCTTCTCGAACTGCCGCTTCGCCGCCTCCAGATAGGCGTCCTTGAAGCGGATCTTGTTGTCCGTGGAACGGTTGTAGACGACCTCCACGGTGTCCGGGTCGCCGCCGGACCCGCTGCCGCAGGCGGTGAGGGTCGCCGCGAGGGCGGTGACAGCGATGGTGAGGGCCAGTGGGGCGGTGGGGCGCACGGGCACGACCTCCTCGGAGCCGGGGGCGCCGGGCAGGACTGCGGTGCGCTTGCTGCCGCGAGCGAGCTGCGGGGCGCGTGGGCTGCTGCCCGGTGACCGTATGACCGGTCAGTTGACAAAAGCAATCCCCGTGCAGGACAAGCGACTTGACGGCTCAGCGGACGGTGCTGATCCAGCGGTACTGGAGCTCGGGGCGGCCGATCTGCCCGTACTGGGGGGCGCGGTCGGCCCGGCCGGCGGTGACCAGGTGCTCCAGATAGCGGCGTGCGGTGATCCGCGAGATGCCGACGGCCGCGGCCGCCTCCGTGGCGGTGAGCCCTTCCGCCGACTCGCGCAGGGTGCGCGTGACCGCCTCCAGGGTGGGACCGCTGAGGCCCTTGGGGAGGGACGTGGTGACACGGGGCGTGCGCAGGGTCGCGAGCGCCCGGTCCACCTCGTCCTGGCCGCTCGCCTCGCCGGCGGAGGCACGGAACTCCGCGTAACGGGTGAGCCGGTCGCGGAGGGTGGCGAACGTGAACGGCTTGAGGACGTACTGCACGACCCCGAGCGACACACCCTCGCGGACGATCGCCAGATCGCGTGCGGAGGTGACGGCGATGACATCGGCGGAGTGGCCGGCCGCGCGCAGCGACCGTACGAGCGCCAGCCCGTGCCCGTCGGGCAGGTACAGGTCGAGCAGCAGCAGGTCCACGTCGGTGCGTTCCAGGGCGCGCACGGCCTCGGCTCGTGAATGGGCGATTCCGGCAACCTTGAACCCGGCGACGCGTCCCACGTAGAGGGCGTGCGCGTCGGCGGCGACGGGGTCGTCCTCGACCACGAGAACTCTGATCGTCACGCCGGCACCTCCGCGGGATGCAGCGGCAGCCGCACGGTGAACTCCGCGCCGCCGTCCGGGCCCTGGGCCAGCACGATGGTGCCACGGCCGCGGTGCACCGCCTGCTGCACGAGCGCGAGACCGAGGCCGCGGCCCGCGCCGTGGGTGGACCAGCCGCGCCGGAACACCTCGGCGGCGTCGTCCGGGTCGACACCGGCGCCGGTGTCACCGACGCGCAGCAGCAGCTCACCGCCCTCGACCCGGGCGGTCACGGTGACCCGCGCACGTACGGCGCGGTGCGGCGGCGCGTCCGCGCTGTCGAGGGAGACGCTGCCGTCGGGGACGCTGCGTTCGGGGACGCTGCGTTCGGGAACGCTGTCTTCGGGCGGCGCGGTCCTGGGGCGGGGCGGCGTGCCAGGTGCGTGCGGGCCATGCGCGTCCTCGCCGTGTGTGTCCGCGCCGTGGGCGGGCGGCTCGTCCGCCGTACGGGAGGCCGGCACCGACGGCGCCGGTGCCGGCACGGTCGCGGTGCCGGCGGGGGAGGGCGGGTCGGGCACGGCCGGTGCGGCCGACGTCGTGGCCGTTACGGCCGGGGCGGTGGCCGGGGGCGCGTGCAGGGCCTCGTCAGGCGCCCAGTCCAGCTGCTCGTCCGGCGCTTCGTACGGTGCTTCGGGCGAACGGGGCGCGGGAGCCAAGGGCGGGGCCGCCGCCGGTCCGGCGGCGACGGGACGGGATTCCGTGCCCGTCTCCGACGCCGCGTCGACGGCGTTGTCGATCAGGTTGCCCAGGATCGTCACCAGGTCGCGGGAGGGGAGCGAGCGCGGGATGACGCCGTCGTCGATGCGGCTGTCCTCCGCGAGGACCAGTTCCACGCCGCGCTCGTTGGCCTGCGCCGCCTTGCCGAGCAGCAGGGCCGCCAGCACGGGTTCGCCGACCGCGTCGACGACGCGGTCGGTGAGGGCCTGGGCCAGTTCCAGTTCGGCCGTGGCGAAGACGATCGCCTCGTCCGCCCGGCCGAGTTCGATCAGTGACACGACCGTGTGGAGCCGGTTGGCGGCCTCGTGGGCCTGGGACCGCAGGGCCTGGGTGAAGCCCCGCTCGGAGTCCAGTTCACCGGAGAGGGCCTGGAGCTCGGTGTGGTCGCGCAGGGTGACGACGGTGCCGCGCTGCTCCCCGCCCACTACGGGCCGGCTGTTGACGACGACGACCCGGTCCGCGGAGAGATGGAGCTCGTCCACGCGCGGCTCGGAGGCCAGCAGCGCTCCGGTGAGCGGCCGCGGAAGTCCCAGGTCCGCGACATGGCGGCCCACGGCGTCCTCGCCGAGCCCGAGCAGCTCACGCGCCCCGTCGTTGGCGAGCGCGATCCGCCGGCCGCCGTCGAGCATGACGAGACCTTCGCGCACGGCGTGCAGCGCGGCCTCGTGGTAGTCGTGCATGCGGCCGAGCTCCGCCGCGTTCATCCCGTGGGTGTGCCGCCGCAGCCGGGCGTTGATGACATACGTGCCGGCCCCGCCGAGCACCAGCGCCGCACCTGCCATGGCGAGCAGCGCCGTGACCTGGTCACGCACCTGCTCGGTGATCTCCTCGACGGTGATGCCCGCGCTGACGATGGCGACGACCCGCCCGCCGTCGTACACCGGCGCCACCGTGCGCACCGACAGCCCGAGCGTCCCGACGTACTGCTCGCTGTAGACCCGACCGTCCAGCGCCGGCTCGATGTGGCCGAGATACGTACGTCCGATCCGGTCCGGCTCGGGATGCGTCCAGCGCCGTCCCTGGGGATCCATGATCACGACGAAGTCCATGCCGGCGTCCTTGCGCAGGCCCTCCGCGTACGGCTGGAGGAACGCCGACGGGTCCTTCGACCGTACGGCCTCCGAGACCGAGGGAGAGCGCGCGGCGGCGGCCGCGGTGGCCCGGGACTGCAGGCGCGCGCTCTCCTCCGCCTGCGACCGGTCGGTGAGGTAGGCGAAGAGCGCGCAGCCGGCCACGATCGCGGCGACCAGCACGACCTGCATCGCGAAGAGCTGGGTCGCCAGGCTGCGGGGACGGGGGATGCGCATGCCGCCAGTCTGCCTGGCCGGATTTGTGTGAACGAAACGAACGCAAGGGTGACCGGTGTCACAGCCTGATGGATAGTCGCTGAGATCCATCGGGACGTGGACGAACATTCGAACGAGGAGGCACCCCGTGGCCACTACAGCCGCAGGCAAGCGGGACCGTACCCATTATCTGTATCTGGCAGTCATCGGCGCGGTGGTGCTCGGCATCATCGTCGGTTTCGCCGCCCCCGGGGTCGCCGTCGAACTCAAGCCCATCGGCACCGGGTTCGTGAACCTCATCAAGATGATGATCTCGCCGGTGATCTTCTGCACGATCGTGCTGGGCATCGGGTCGGTCCGCAAGGCCGCCAAGGTCGGCGCCGTCGGCGGTCTGGCACTCGGCTACTTCCTCGTCATGTCGACCGTCGCCCTCGCCATCGGTCTGCTCGTCGGCAACCTGCTCGACCCGGGGGCCGGCCTGCACCTCACCGACGCCGCCCGTGAGGCCGGCGCCAAGCAGGCCTCCGGAGCAAGCGAGAGCACCGCCGACTTCCTCCTGGGCATCATCCCCACCACGCTGGTCTCCGCCTTCACCGAGGGCGAGGTGCTGCAGACGTTGCTCGTCGCGCTGCTGGCGGGCTTCGCGCTGCAGGCCATGGGGTCGGCCGGCGAGCCGGTGCTGCGCGGCATCGGACACATCCAGCGCCTGGTCTTCCGCATCCTCGCCATGATCATGTGGGCCGCGCCCGTCGGCGCCTTCGGCGCCATCGCCGCGGTCGTCGGCGAGACCGGTCTGGACGCCCTGAAGTCGCTCGCCGTCATCATGATCGGCTTCTACGTCACCTGCGCCGTGTTCGTCTTCGTGGTGCTGGGCCTGCTGCTCCGCCTGATCGCCGGGGTGAACCTCTTCTCGCTGCTGAAGTACCTGGGCCGCGAGTTCCTGCTGATCCTCTCCACCTCCTCGTCCGAGTCCGCGCTGCCGCGTCTCATCGCGAAGATGGAGCACATGGGCGTGAGCAAGCCGGTGGTCGGCATCACCGTCCCGACCGGCTACTCCTTCAACCTCGACGGCACCGCGATCTACCTGACGATGGCGTCGCTGTTCATCGCCAACGCGACGGGCGCGCCGCTGAGCGCCTCCGAGCAGATCTCCCTGCTGATCTTCATGATCATCGCTTCGAAGGGCGCGGCGGGTGTCACCGGAGCGGGTCTCGCGACCCTGGCCGGCGGCCTGCAGTCGCACCGGCCCGAGCTGGTCGACGGTGTCGGCCTGATCGTCGGCATCGACCGCTTCATGAGCGAGGCGCGTGCCCTGACGAACTTCGCGGGCAACGCGGTGGCGACGGTCCTGGTCGGCACGTGGACGAAGGAGATCGACAAGGAGCGGGCCGCCCAGGTGCTGGCCGGCAAGGTCCCCTTCGACGAGAAGACCCTCGTCGACGACCACGCGCCGCACGGCGACAGCGGTCCCTCCGAGGTCCCGGCCCCGCGGGACGACGAGCGTGAGCCTGTGAAGGTCTGACTCTCGGACCTTCCTTCCAGGCGTGTGCCGGACCTCTTCCCCCCTTGGGTCCGGCACACGCCGCTTTCTGTTTCCATCGGGCGTCGTACGAGCGGGTTCCGGCCCCCGTCGTAGGACAGGCGTTGCCTTGACGTCGGCGTCAAGGATTACGGTCTCCGACATGCGAATCGGCGAGCTTGCGGAGCGGGCCGGCACCACTACCCGGACCCTGCGCTACTACGAGTCCCGCGGGCTGCTGCCCGCACGGCGCGCGGTGAACGGCTACCGCACGTACGACGAGGGCGACCTGCGGCTGGTCCGGCAGATCCGGACCCTTCAGGACTTCGGGTTCGGCCTCGAGGAGACGAGGCCGTTCGTCGAGTGCCTGCGCGCCGGCCATCCGGCCGGCGACTCCTGCCCCGCCTCGCTCGCCGTCTACCGGGCCAAGCTCGCCGAACTGGACACGCTGATCGGGCAACTGCGGTCGGTGCGGGCTCAGGTCGGTGAGCAGTTGCTGCGGGCAGAGGCGCAGTTGCCCGAGGGCCCGGACCCACAATGCGAATTCGGAGGCTGACGAATGATCCAGGCAGAGGGCGTGGCCGCGGTGACGGACACGGATTTCGACACAGAGGTGCTCGGCGCGGACCGTCCGGTTCTCTTGAAGTTCACCGCGGACTGGTGCGGTCCGTGCCGTCAGCTCGCGCCCGTGCTGAGCGCGGTCGCCCGCGAGGAGGCCGGGCGGCTGAAGGTGCTGCAGATCGACGCCGACACCAATCCGGAGACGGTGGTCCGCTACGGGGTGCTGTCGATGCCGACGCTGATGGTCTTCGACGGGGGTGAGCCCGTGAAGTCGATGGTCGGCGCGCGCCCCAAGCGCCGGCTTCTCCAGGAGCTGGAGGACGTGCTCGGCCGAGGATGACGGCGCCGACGGTGACGGCGGCAGCGGTGCCTCAGACGAGGCGGCGGATCTCACCCCGCACCCGGTAGAAGCCGCCCTGCGCGGGATGCAGCGCGTCCACCACGTACCGCGCGCCGGCC
Organism: Streptomyces sp. NPDC054847; assembly: GCF_053610925.1. NCBI lineage: Bacteria > Bacillati > Actinomycetota > Actinomycetes > Kitasatosporales > Streptomycetaceae > Streptomyces > Streptomyces sp. NPDC054847. Next base: position 10,610 of record NZ_JBSGZJ010000140.1, read on the forward strand.
TCACGTATGTCGCGCGGGAACTGCACGTTCCACGAGGGCTCGAAGCCGTTCGAGACGACGTGGACGCGGAGCTTGCCGCCGGTGCGCACGCACTCGACCACGACGCCCGTGCTCGGCGGCTCGGAGATCGTCGCCACCGCCGACAGCGACGCCGGAGGCGTGTAAGTGGGGAGCGCGGCCGCGGACTTCACGTCCCGCGCGACGGGCACCGTGCCGCGCTGGGCGGCGCCGACGGCACTCTCGCCGGCGTCCATGCACACCAGGGAGCCGTCGGTGGTGACCATGTAGAGCTTCTCGTCCCGGTACTGCATCGACAGCGCGGAACCGCCGCCGGTTCCCAGCTTCCACAGGCGGGTGCCGTCGGCGTCGAAGCAGTACACGGACGACGAGGAGTCACCGGCGAAGACGTGGCGCCCGTCGGGCGAGGACGCGCACGAGTAGACGGCGGTGTCGCATCGATAGGTCGCCTCGACGGCGCCGGTGTGCTTGCCGATCTTCTGCACCACGTTCCTGGCGGTGCCGGCGTACACGGAGGCGTCCTCCTGCCAGCCGAAGAGCACGCCGCCCTGCGTCGGCGTGTGCCACAGCTCCCGGCCTCCGTCGGGTGCGTACGCCGTGACTCCGCGGCGGTGGCCGTGGTAGACGGCGTGCTCGTCCGCGCGGACCATCCACGCCTGATCGCCGGCGGACCGGCGCGACCACTGGTACTCGTCCTCGTGGTCGATGACGGTCAGCCCTCCGTCGGCGGCGGAGACGTTCAGGACGCCCTCCCGGATGTCGAGCCAGAAGATGTCGACGTCCGCGGCGATGTCGTAGGCGGCGAAGGGCAGCTTCGACGACAGGTCGTACACCTTGCCGTCGTCGCAGCCGGCGTAGATCCAGAAGTCGTCCGCCACCAGGCACTTGACGCCGTCCGGCAGCGAGTAGCGGGCGAGTACCTCGCCGGTGTGGCTGAGGGTGTGGACGTCACCCGCCTGGTTGCCCACCCAGCAGCGGTCCTCGTCGATGTGGATGCCGAACGCCGCCGAGCCCGTGCGGAACCGCCAGAGCACCGGTGCGGTCGAACGGGCCGTGGACGGCGCCGACGTGACCTGACGGCGGGTCACCGGGCGTGCCGTGCGCTGCCCTTGGACTGCAGGCGCGTAGCCCTTGCGGACCTTCTCGCCGATCTTCTTCGCCGCGGCGGCCTGTGCCTTCTCGCCGGTGGGGAAGGTGGAGGTCTGGAGCTGGCCGGCGGCGCCGATCCGGCCGTACCGCACCGAGACGACCGTCCCCTCCACGGTGACCTCGTAGAACTTGTGCGCGCCTCCGCCGTCCTGTGACAGCTCCAGGTACGTCGTTGCAGACATGGCAGACCCTCCCCAGGACCGAACCGGCGGTCCGTGCACCGCCTGCTCCCACTGCACTGAACGCTACGGCCCACCACTGACAGCCGGGGGGTCCTGCGGAGCGTCGGCGATGCGATAGCCCACTCCGGGCGTCGTCAGGACGACCTGTGGGCCGCCCAGCTTGCGGCGCAACCGGCCGACGGTGACGGTCACCGTGTTCGTGAACGGGTCGGCGTTCTCGTCCCACACCTGTTCCAGGAGGTCCTCGGCGCTCAGGAAGCCCGGAACGGCGCGGAGCAGCGCCTCCAGGACGGCGAACTCCTTGACGGACAGCTCCAGCGGGCGGCCGTCGCGGACGGCGGTCCGGCGTACCGGGTCGAGTTCGAGGCCGGCGGCGCGCAGCGTGCGGGCGTGGGCCGCCGGCCGGCGGCGGGCCAGGGAACGGATGCGGAGGACCAACTCCGGGAAGTGGAACGGCTTGCCGAGGTAGTCGTCGGCGCCGAGGGTGAGACCGCTGACCCGGTCGCCGGGCGCCCCGGCCGCGGTCAGCATCAGCACCATCGCGCGGTCGTTCCGCTCGGTGATCATCTGGCAGAGCGTGTCGCCGTGGATGCCGGGCAGGTCGCGGTCGAGGACCACCACGTCGTACGCGTTCAGGTCGAGCTTGGCGGCTGCCGCCAGACCGTCGTGCGCGACGTCGACGGCCATCCCCTGATCGCGCAGACCCTCGGCGACGACTTCGGCCAGCGACCGCGCGTCCTCCACGACCAGAACCCTCACCGTGTCACCTCCGGGCCGGCCGCCGACGGCAGCGCCGCCGTCACGCTCAGGCCGCCTTCCGGCCGGGCCAGGAGGGTGAGGCGGCCGCCGTGCGCCGTGACGATCGCCGCGACGATCGACAGCCCCAGCCCCGAACTCCCCTCCGGTCCCGTGCGGTCGGCGCCGAGCCGCTCGAACGGCTGCGTCAGCCGGTCCACCCGCCCCTGGTCGAGGACGGGGCCGCCGGTCGTGACGACGAGGCGGGCCTCGGTGTCGTCGTGCTCGGTGGAGATCCGGATCCAGCCGCGATCCTGGTTGTGCACGATCGCGTTGTCGACCATGTTCGCCACCATCCGGGACAGCAGCGCCGCACTGCCCCGCGTCCAGGTGTCCGGCCTCACCTCGTCGTCGACGGTCAGCGTCTTCGCGGTGATGTCGGCGGCCCGGGCGGTCAGTGCCTCCCGCACCATCCCGCCGAGGGACACGGGGGTCCGATCGACGAGGGTGCCGTGCTGCGCCCGGGCAAGGACCAGGAAGCCGTCCAGGAGGTGGTCCACCCGGTCGAGTTCGGTGCGCAACCGGCCGGCGAGTGCGACGGTCTGCGCCGCGGGCTCCGGTTTGGCGACGGCCACGTCCAGCGACGCCCGCATCGTCGCCAGCGGTGTACGCAGTTCGTGCGAGGCGTTGCCGACGAACCTGCGCTGCGCGGCGAACGAGGCTTCGAGGCGTTCCAGCAGACCGTCGACCGTGTCGGCCAGCTCCTTGACCTCGTCGGCGGGGCCGGCCACGGCGAGCCGCTGATGCAGGTTCTCCGCGGAGATCCGCCGTGTCGCCGCGGTGATCAACCGGAGCGGCCGCAGGACCCGCCCGGCGAGGACCCGGCCGAGCAGGAGCGAGACGCCCACCATCACCACCAGCGCGATGAGCGAGCCGGCCAGCAGCTGGTGGTCCTGCTGCCCCTGCATGTCCGAGAGTTGTGCCTCCAGGTCCCGGATCCGCCGCTCGGCGGCAGCGGGACCGGCCGGGCCGGCCGGGGGCTGCTCGGGAGCGGCGGTGGTCAGGCGGCTGCCGGACATCAGATAGGTCAGGGCGAGCAGCACGGTTCCGGACCCGAGGAACCCCGCCGCGTACAAGATCGTGAAGCGCCGTACGACGGTCCCGCTCCGCAGCTTGCCCATGGTCCTCTCCCCGCTCGTCCGGCCGGACCAAGGATGCCCCGCCGCACCTAACAGTGATGTGACAGAGGCGGTTCGGACGGTGTCACGGCCGGATCCGTAGAACCGGACCATGCTTACGACCAACGAACTTCTACGGCGGGAATGGACCGGATTCCGACGCCCGGGCCGGCTGATCGCGATGGCGCTCGCGGCTCTGGTCGTCGTCGCCCTCGGTCTGCTCCACGCGTTCGGCAACCGCGCGTCATGCGACGGCCCGTGCCCGGCAGAACCGACCGGACCGGACGGCTCCCTCGTCAGCAACCAGTTCTACTTCCTGCATCGTGATCTGGGCGAGAACGGCAGCATCACGGTCCGGATGACGTCCATGACGGGCACCATCACCTATCCACCGCCGGACCATGACCGGATCGTCCCGGGCCTGGTGCCGTGGGCCAAGGCCGGGATCATCATCAAGGACGGTGTCCGCCAGGGGTCCACCTACGCGGCGCTCATGCTCACCGGCAGCCACGGCGTGCGGATGCAGTACGACTACCGCCACGACATCGCCGGCAGCGGCGGCGGGGTCTCGGCCGGGGCGCCGCGCTGGCTGCGGCTGACGCGGTCGGGCGAGACCGTCACGGGCCACGAGTCCACCGACGGCGAGCGGTGGACGAAGGTCGGCACGGCGAAGCTGTCCGGGCTGTCCGGCACCGTCCAGGTCGGGCTGTTCGCCACCTCGCCCGGCGACCTGACGCTGCGTCGTGTCGGCCTGGGCGGCGCCACGGAACAGGTGCGCTTCACGCAGGCGGGCGGTGTCTTCGACAACGTCGGCCTCAAGGGCGCCGTCTCCGGCGGGGATTGGCGGGGCCAGGCGGTCGGCGAGATGAACCGGACCGACTGGGAGAAGTACCACAAGGCGTCCGGGGCCGTGGTGGAGGGCGGCACGATCACCGTCACCGGCATCGGGGACATCGGGCCGTCAGGTACGGAGGGCGGCGCACGCCCGGTGGAGAGTGTGCTCGGCGGCCTGGGGGCAGGGCTGCTCATCGTGCTCGTGGTCGCGGTGCGGTTCATCACCTCCGCGTACCGCCGCGAGGCCGCGGGCGGCGCTCCGGTCACCCGCCGGGTGCTCGCGGCGAAGGCGGTCGTCGTCGGAGCCGTCACGTTCGTGACCGGTCTTCTCGCCGTGGGCGTCGTGATACCGGCCGGCACGGCGGTCCTGAAGGGGAACGGGATCTCCGTCGTCGGGGTGTCCGCATTCACCGGTGTGCGGGTGGCCGTCGGTACGGCCGCCGTGCTCGCCCTCGCCGCGGTGCTCGCGCTCGCGCTCGGCGCCCTGCTGAGGCGCGCCCGGCCCGCGATCCTCGTCGCCGTTCTGGCGATCGCGGTCCCGTACGTCGTGACCTCCTTCCCGTTGCTGGCCGACGGCCTGTCGCAGTGGCTGCTGCGGGTCACTCCGGCCGCCGGCTTCGCCGTCCGGCAGACCCTCATGGAACATCCGCAGGTCGTCGCCCACTACGCGCCCTCCACCGGGTACTTCCCGCTTCCGTGGTGGGCCGGGACCGCTGTGCTGGGCGCGTACGCGGTGTTGCTTCTGGGGCTCGCCCTGAGC
>NZ_JBSGZJ010000141.1:0-15462 GCF_053610925.1 Streptomyces sp. NPDC054847
GCCCCTTCGTGTGCCGGTCAGGCGGCGGAGCGGTACTTGCGGACCGCCAGGGTGCGGAAGACCACCAGGATCAGCAACGACCAGAGCGCCGAGGCCAGCACCGGGTGCTGCATGGGCCAGGCGTCGGGCGCCTTGAAACCGGGCGGCAGATTACCGAACAGCTCGCGGCATGCCTGCACGGTCGCGCTGAACGGGTTCCATTCGGCGATGGTCTGCAGGAAGCCCGGCATGTTGTTGGCGTCCACGAAGGCATTCGAGATGAACGTCAGCGGGAACAGCCAGATCAGTCCGCCGGAGGTCGCGGCCTCCGGCGTGCGGACCGAGAGGCCGATCAGCGCGCCGATCCAGGAGAACGCGTATCCCAGGAAGAGCAGCAGGAGGAAGCCGAGCAGCACCTTGCCGAAGTTCTCGTGGACCCGCCAGCCGAGGATCAGCGCGACGACCGCGAGCACGACGAGCGTGAACGCCGTCTGCACGAGGTCGGCGAGGGTGCGGCCGGTGAGAACCGCGCCGCGCGCCATGGGCAGCGAGCGGAAGCGGTCGATGAGGCCCTTGTGCATGTCGTCGGCGATGCCGGCGCCGGCTCCGGCGGTGGCGAAGGTGACGGTCTGGGCGAAGATGCCCGCCATCAGGAACTCGCGGTAGTCCTGCGGTGAGATGGAGCCGCCGACCTGGATGGAGCCGCCGAAGACGTAAGTGAAGAGCACCACGAACATGATCGGCTGGAAAAGTCCGAAGATGATCATCTCGGGGATGCGCATCATCCGGATCAGGTTGCGCTTGGCCACCACCAGGGAGTCCCTGACGGACTGGCCGATGCCGCCACGGGGGCGGGGCGCCGCGAGCGGCGGCACTGTCTGCGTGGTGGCGCTCACTTGGCGCCCTCCTTCCTGGCGCTGCGGCCTGCGGCGTCTTCCGGGCCCGCGCCGCCGTTGGCCTGTTCCGTCTCCGCCGCGTGGCCGGTGAGCGAGATGAAGACGTCGTCGAGGGTGGGGCGGCGCAGGCCGATGTCGTCGATCTCCACGCCGCGGGCGTCGAGGTCGCGGATGACCTCGGCGAGCAGCTTGGCGCCGCCGGTGACGGGGACGGTGAGCTTACGGGTGTGCTCGGCCACGGTGACCTCGCCCTTGCCGTAGCCGACGAGGACCTCGCGGGCGGGCACGATCTGTTCGGGCTCGTGGACGACGACCTCGACACGCTCGCCGCCCGTGCGGGCCTTGAGCTGGTCGGACGTGCCGCGGGCGATGACCTTGCCCTGGTCGACGACGCAGATGTCGTCGGCGAGGTGGTCGGCCTCCTCCAGGTACTGGGTGGTCAGCAGCAGCGTCGTACCGCCGCCGACGAGTTCCTGGATGACCTCCCACAGCTGCTGCCGGTTGCGCGGGTCGAGGCCGGTCGTCGGCTCGTCCATGAACATCACGGGCGGGGACACGACCAGCGCCGCGGCCAGGTCGAGCCGGCGGCGCATACCGCCGGAGTAGGTCTTGGCGGGGCGGTCGGCGGCGTCGGCCAGATTGAACCGCTCGAGCAGCTGACCTGCCCTCTTCTTCGCGTCCCTGGAGCTCATCTGGTACAGCTGCCCGACCATCTGGAGGTTCTCCCGGCCGGTCAGGTACTCGTCGACGGCGGCGAACTGGCCGGAGAGGCCGATGGACCTGCGCACCTCGTTGGGGTGCTTGAGCACATCGATGCCGGCGACGACCGCGGAGCCGCTGTCCGGCTGGAGGAGAGTGGTCAGTACGCGCACGGTGGTGGTCTTACCGGCGCCGTTCGGGCCGAGAAGTCCGAGGACCGTGCCTTCGGGGACGTCGAGATCGACGCCGTCCAGTGCCTTTACGTCGCCGAAGGTCTTGACCAGACCTTCGGCGTAGATGGCGCCTGGCATAGAGGGTCTCCCATGGTGACGGGTGGAGTGGATGAATGCTTGCGCGCGACGGGCCGGCTCGGCCGCTCCCTTGGCGGGAGCATGGCAGGGACCCACACCATAACGCGATACATCGCGTCTCTCAAGAGGGTGTCGCGTCATGGCGCGCCGGGTATCGCGATACAGGCGCCTCGCCCTCCCGCCGGCGCGGAAGCGCTCAGACCATCACCGTGTAACCCGCGGCGCGCAGGGTCGCCGCGACCTCCTCGCAGTGCTCGGGCCCCTTCGTCTCCAGGTGCAGCTCCACCTCCACCTCCGTGAGCCCGAGCCGCGGGTCGGTCCGTACATGGCTCACATCGAGAACATTGGCATCCGCCACTGACAACAGGCCGAGAAGACCGGCGAGCGCACCCGGCCGGTCCGTCAGCCGCAGTCGCAGCGACAGGTACCTGCCCGCCGCGGCCATGCCGTGCCGGAGGATGCGCTGCATCAGCAGCGGGTCCACGTTGCCGCCCGACAGCAGGGCGACGACCGGGCCCTCGAACGACCTCGGATCGCTCAACAGTGCCGCCACCGTGCTCGCCCCGGCCGGTTCGACCACCATCTTCATCCGCTCGAGGCAGAGCAGCAGCGCACTGGAGAGCGCATCCTCGGAGACCGTACGAACCTCCTCCACAAGATCGCCAATGATTTTGAAGGGCACATCCCCCGGCCGCCCCACCTTGATCCCGTCCGCCATCGTCGTCGGCTCGTCGACGGACACCGGATGCCCGGCCGCCAGCGAGGGCGGATAGGCGGCGGCGCCCTCGGCCTGCACGCCTATCAGCTTCACGTCCGGCCGCAGCGCCCGCACCGCGACCGCGATCCCGGCCAGCAGCCCGCCCCCGCCGACACCGACGAGGATCGTCCGCACCTCCGGGCACTGCTCGAGGATCTCCAGCCCCACCGTGCCCTGCCCGGCGATGATGTCCGGGTGGTCGAAGGGGTGGATGAAGACGGCACCCGTCTCCCGCGCGTACTCCTGCGCCGCGGCCAGCGTCTCGTCGACGACCTGCCCCTGCAGACGCACATCGGCCCCGTACTCCCTGGTCGCGGCGACCTTCGGCAGCGGGGCCCCGACCGGCATGAAGACCGTCGAGCGCACCCCCAGCAGCGACGACGCCAGCGCCACGCCCTGCGCGTGGTTGCCCGCGGAGGCGGCGACGACGCCCGCCGCCCGCTCCTCCTGCCTGAGGCCGGCGATCCGCACGTACGCGCCGCGCAGCTTGAAGGACCCGGTGCGCTGAAGGTTCTCGCACTTGAGATGGACCGGTGCCCCCACCAGCTGCGACAGATGCCTGCTGCCCTCCATCGCCGTGACCCTGGCGACACCGGACAGCATCTTCTGCGCTCCCCGGACGTCGTCGAGGATCACGGAGGGAATCTCGGGCGTACGGAAGCTCATGCTGCCAAGTCTGGCAGTTCGGGCTTCGACGGGCGGCGCCGTCCGCATCCCGGTCCGGCGCCTGCCGCCGCCACCCGGAAGGGGCCCGCGGCAGGGCGGACGCACCGGCCCGGAGTCCGGCCGCGTAAGGGGCCCGTACCGGATTGTGCAGCGCAGGTACGCCGGGACCCGGGGCCGCGTACTCTGTCCCCCACCAACCGACCACCGCACAAGAGAGCCCCCGCAGCCATGCCCACTTCTCAGGACATGACGACCACTGCGTCTGCCTCTCGGGGGACCTCCCCCGAACCTCCCGGCGGCCCCGGTCTCCTCGATGCCCTCCAGCACCAGGTGGCCGTGTTCGCACGCCGCGCGGAACAGACACGGCTCGGCGGAGTCGGCCAGGTCCGCAACTCGATGGACCGTGCCGCGTACCTGCTGCTCAACCGCCTGGACCTGGAAGGTCCGATGGGCGTCAAGGCACTGGCCGCCGGGATGGGCATCGACTCCTCGACCGTCACCCGGCAGGTGGCGCCGCTCGTCGACACCGGCCTGGTCAAACGCACCTCGCACCCGGAGGACGGCCGCGCGGTCGTGCTCCAGCTGTCCCCGCGCGGCCTGGCCAAGCTCGAAGAGGTCCGCGCCTCACGCCGTGAACTGATGGCCCAGGTGACGGACGGCTGGACGGAGAGCGAGCGGGAATCGTTCTGCACTCTGCTCACCCGTTTCAACATGGCCCTCTCCGCCCGCCAGGCCGGTCTTCCCGCCGGTGAGACGGAGACGCCGCCGACCTCTTGACCCAGGGCCGTCACCGGGCTCTATATGAGGACGTGACCGAGCGGAATTCAGCCATGGACCGCCGTCGCGCCCAGGAGTTCGAGGCCTTCGTGGCGGGCGCGTCGAGCCGGCTGCTGCACGCCGCGACCCTGCTCACCGCCGAGCCCCCCACCGCGAACCCGCTCGCACAGCGGCTGCTGACCGGCGCCCTGGCCCGCACCTACGCGCACTGGGACCGGCTGCGCGGCGAGGACCCGTACAACCGCACCCGCCAGGAACTCGCCCTCCGCTTCGCCCGCAGCGCCTGGCGCTACCACCGGGTGCGGGGCGGGGTACTGGACCGCCTCACCCCGCAGGAACGCCTGATCCTCGTGCTCCGCCTGTACGAGGGGGTCGAGGAGGAGCAGACCGCCGCGATCATCGGGCTTCCCGCGGACCGGGTGCGGGCCGTCTGCAGCCGGGCGGTCTACGCCATGCGCAGCGCCCGCAAGGCCCCGGGCCGCCCACTGCTGAGGACCGCCTCGTGAACGGCCCGGAACGCAAGGAGGACGAGGTCAGGCGGATGATGGACGCCCCCCATCCCGTGGTCCCCGCCGGCCTCGGCACGCGCGCCGCGGAACAGGGCTCACGACTGCTGCGCCGCCACCGGGCGGTCCGCCGGGTGTGGATCGGGCTGCTGATCGTGCTGGTGATCGCGTGCGCGGTGTGGGCGACGGTGACCGAACCGTGGGCGGTGCCTCCGTCGGACACGACACCGCCACTCGAAGGCTGGTAGCGGCGGCTCGTCGCGGATCTACCCTGAAGAGAGGGGCGCACCGAACGAGCCCAGGAGGCCGTCATGACCAGGAAAGTCGCCGACTGCCGCAACACTCCCAGCGTCTCCGGATGCACCCTCACCATCAGCGGCGAGGAGGAGGAAGTCGTGCGGGCGGCCGTGGAGCACGCCATCTCCGTGCACGAGCACGCCGACAGCCCCGAACTGAGGCAGATGGTGCGTGAGTCGCTGCAGGACGAGAAGGCCCCCGTCTGACCGGACCCCGCTCCGCCTCCGTCGGCCCCGGCGGGTTCGCCGGGCCCGACGGAGCATCGGGGCAGGTCAGCCCAGAGCCTGCTGAAGATCGGCGAGGAGGTCGTCGGCCGCCTCGATGCCCACGGAGAGACGGACCAGATCCGCCGGCACCTCCAGGGCGGAGCCCACGACGGACGCGTGCGTCATGCGGCCCGGGTGCTCGATCAGCGACTCCACACCGCCCAGCGACTCACCCAGCGTGAACAGCTTCGCCCGGTTGCACACCTCGACCGCCGCCTGCTCGCCACCCTGCACGCGGAACGAGACCATGCCGCCGAACGCCCGCATCTGCTTCGCCGCGATCTCGTGGCCGGGGTGCTCCGGCAGCCCCGGGTAGAGGACCTGGGTGACCTTCGGGTGGCTGGTGAGCATCTCCGCGACCCGCGTCGCGTTCTCGCTGTGCCGGTCCATGCGCACCGGCAGCGTCTTGATGCCGCGCAGCACCAGCCACGCGTCGAACGGTCCGGCGACCGCGCCCATCGCGTTCTGGTGGTACGCCAGTTCCTCGCCCAGCTCGGCGTCCGCGGCGATCAGCCCGCCGCCCACGACGTCCGAGTGGCCGCCCATGTACTTGGTCAGCGAGTGCACGACGACGTCGGCGCCGAGCGCGATCGGCTGCTGGAGGTAGGGGCTGGCGAAGGTGTTGTCGACGACGAGCTTCGCGCCCGCCGTGCGGGCGATGTCCGCGACGGCCGCGATGTCGGTGATGCCGAGCAGCGGGTTCGACGGCGTCTCGACCCAGATCACCTTCGTGCGGTCGGTGACCGAGGACCGCACGGCCGCCGGGTCGGAGGTGTCGGCCACGGAGAAGTCGACGCCCCACCGCTCGACCACCTTCGCGAAGAGCCGGAACGTGCCGCCGTACGCGTCGTTCGGGATCACCACGTGGTCGCCGGGGCGCAGCAGCGTACGCAGCAGGCAGTCCTCGGCGGCGAGCCCGGAGGCGAAGGCCAGACCCCGGCGTCCGCCCTCGATCGCGGCGAGGTTCTCCTCCAGCGCGGTGCGCGTCGGGTTGGCGCTGCGGCTGTACTCGTAACCGCCGCGCAGGCCGCCCACGCCGTCCTGCTTGTACGTGGACACCTGATAGATGGGCGGTACGACCGCGCCGGTCAGCGGGTCCGCGGTGTTGCCCGCATGGATGGCGCGGGTCTCGAAGCTGTGGAAGCTGTGCTGGTCGCTCATGAGGCCCGAGCGTAGTCCGGTGCGGGACCGGCCGTGGCCGCACACCACAGGCGTCCGGGACAATGGGCCCATGGAGATTCTCTGGTTCCTGATCGCACTGTGCATGCTGACGGCGATCATCGGCCCCGTCGTGCTGCGCCGCCGGAACGGCATCCGGCTCGCCCTGCCCGGTTCGCCCGACGCCGCCGACCCGGACAACTACGGATTCGTACGCCAGGAGCAGCTGGACGTCCGGATGCCCGGACCGGACCAGGACCTCCTCGACGTACTGGACGTCGTCCAGCGGACCCAGGACTGGCAGGCCGCCTCCCAGCTGCTCGCCGGTACGCCGAAGGAGGGCGAGCGGCGCTGGCAGCGCGTCCAGGCCTTCGCCGGGGCCGCGTCCCTGGAACTGGCGCAGCAGCCCGGCGTCGGCGGCGCGTGGCTGCGCAAGTGGCGCTCACAGGCGCCGAAGGACGCGGGCGCGGCGCAGGTGCACGCCGAGTTCCTGGTGCAGCAGGCGTGGCGCTCTTCGGCCGTCGGCGCGGACGACTTCCGGATCATCCTGGAGGAGGCCCGGACCGTCTGCGGCGAGGCCGCGCTGCTCGCGCCCGGCGACCCCGTCCCGTACATCATCGAGCTGGCCGTCGCCCGCGGACTCGGCTACAGCCACGAGCAGTTCGACCAGCTGTGGGCGAAGGTCATCGACCGCGCGCCCGACCACATGGGCGCCCACCTGGCCGCGCTGCACCACCTGTGCGAGAAGTGGCACGGCTCCCGCGAGGAGGCCGACCACTTCGCCACGACGGCCGCGGCCCGCGCCCCCCGGGGGTCGCTGCTTGCGGCCCTCCCCCTCTTCGCGGTCTACGAGCACCTGCCGGAGGTGAACCTCGTGCGCTCCTTCTACCAGAGCGCGGTGGTCACCAAGGCCATGGAGGGCGCGCTGTTCGCGGTGCACTCCGCCCGCCCGGACGACCCGATGCTCGCGCACGTACGCCACCTGCTCGTCGTCTTCCTGGTGAACTCCGAGCGGTGGGCCGAGGCGATGCACCAGCTCGTGCAGGTCGACGGCCACGTGGGCGCGCTGCCCTGGACGACGGAGCCCGACCCGGCGGCGGCGTACACGGTGTACCGCAACCTGGCGGTAGCGGGGTACGAGGCGAACGGCGGCAGCCCGGCGACACTGCTGCGCTGAACCGCGCCCGCGCGGCGTCGCCGATGGCGCCGGTGGAATTCCGGACGGCACCGGGACGTTGTTCCGTTGCCGTCACCGTGAAGGAGAACCAGCCATGCTCTTCGGCCGTACGCCCGTGCTGCCCACCCCCGAGCAGGCCCTCAAGGGCCGCCCGGAGCCGACCTTCACGGTCCCCGACCGCCACACCGTCCTCGGCAACCCCCTGCTCGGCCCCTACCCGGGGCACCTGGAGACCGCGGACTTCGCGCTCGGCTGTTTCTGGGGCGCGGAGCGCAAGTTCTGGCAGACGCCGGGCGTGTGGACGACGCTCGTGGGCTACCAGGGCGGCTACACGCCGAACCCGACGTACGAAGAGGCCTGCTCGGGCCTGACCGGGCACACGGAAGCCGTCCGCGTCGTCTTCGACCCGTCGGAGATCACGTACGAGTCGCTGCTGAAGCTCTTCTGGGAGTCCCACAACCCGACCCAGGGCTTCCGCCAGGGCAACGACGTGGGCACCCAGTACCGCTCGGCGATCTACACCCACTCCCCCGCCCAGGCCGCCGCGGCGGCGTCGTCCCGGGACGCCTACCAGAAGGTCCTGACGGGCTCCGGGTACGGCACGATCACCACGGAGATCCTCCCGGCGGAGGGCCGACCGTTCTACCCGGCCGAGGCCTACCACCAGCAGTACCTGGACAAGAACCCGGCGGGCTACTGCGGCATCGGCGGCACGGGCGTCTCCTGCCCGATCGGCGTGGCACGCGCCGAGGGCTGACCTCGGCAGCCGGCCGCGCCACGGGCCGGTCCGGAGAAATCGAAGGCGGCTGCGCACCGGTCCTCCTACGATCCCTGGCATGCTGCTTCGCCGGGTATTACAGATGACCATGGTCCTCGTCCTGGCCCTCGCGGGGGCCGTCGGGGGCGGTACGAGCACGGCGCTGGCCGAGGAGAGCCGGCCGCCGACCGATCGGCAGTTGCTGTTCTACAACCACGCCTACGGGGTGCTCGACCGGGAGACCGCCGACGCGATCGAGCACTCCGGCTATCTGCGTACCTTCGCCGACTTCCAGGTGCGCACCACGACCGGAGCCGACGGGCAGACCTGGACCGGCCGCTACCTGCTGGGCCGCGAGACCTACCTCGAGCTGTTCGGGGTGGGCGACCTTCCCGGCCAGGACGGCACCCTCGGCGCCGCCGGGATGGGGCTGTCCACCGAACGCGCCGGTGACCTGGCCACGGTGACCCGGCGACTGCGCGACCAGGGCGTCGCCGAGCCGGTGGAGTTCCGGCAGACACGGGACTTCGGCGACGGCGTGCCCGTGCCGTGGTTCGACGCCGTCTTCACCACCACCACGTACGACGCCTTCGGCGCCTGGGGGATGGAGTACCTGCCGGAGTACTTCGCCGACCCGCGCAGCAACACCGAGCCGGCCTCCTACCCCGGCGACGTCGGCCGGGAGCGCTACCTGTCCGACGGCTACCAGGACCGCCTGATGCGCGACGTGACCTACGTCCGCCTCGGGGTCACGGAGACGGACCTCGCGAACACGGAACCACTGCTGCGGGCCGGCGGGTTCGTCGTACGGCCCGTGGACGGCGGCGTCCTCGCGGTGCGGGGCGGCACCACGCTCCGGTTCGACGCCGTCCCGCGCGAGCAGGCGGGCCTGCGGGAGGTCGGGATGTCGCTCAACCGGTCCGTGGAGTACCGGCACGAGGAGCGCATCGGCCGTTCGACCCTGGTCGTCGGCCCCGGCTCCCATGCCCTGTGGACCTTCGGCGGGACCCCTTAGGACGGGCACCGGCAGAGCCCCGGGCACCCGACCGCGGTGACGGCGCCGCGCCGGGTGCCTCACTGCCGTGACCCGCCGGGCCGCACGACGGTGACGGCCAGGACCGGGACGGATGCCGCGGGGTGGCCGCGGTCACCCCCGGTCCCGGCCCGGTAATGGCACACTGGGCGTATGGGTTCGCACAAGCACTACTTCTTTCTCTGATTCCGGACGCGGACGCAGCGTGCGAGTCGTAGGACTCCGCTGACGTCCCTCCCGCGTCCGTCCGACAGCACCCGGCCCTGCTCCGGCATGCGCGCAGGCGCACTGCGCCATGCCGCCGAGCTGGCCTGTCACCCAGGGAAAGACCATGCGCGAACGCGCCCGACTGACCATGAAAGACGTTTCCAAGGCGTACGACGGCCGTGCCGTCCTCGATCAGGTGTCGCTGACCGTGCGACCCGGTGAACGCGCCGGCGTCATCGGGGAGAACGGCTCCGGCAAGTCGACACTGCTACGGCTCATGGCCGGCGACGAGACACCCGACACGGGTGGGATCACGGTCAGCGCACCCGGCGGCACCGGGCACCTCGACCAGACCCTCGAGCGGACGCTCGGGCTCGGCCCCCACCACACCGTGCAGGACGCCGTCGACACGGCACTCGCCGAACTCCGCGGCCTCGAACGGCAGATGCGGCAGGCGGAGGCGTCCCTCGCCGAGGCGGGCGAGGCGGAACTCGCCGCCTACGGCGAGCTGCTCACAGCCTTCGAGGAGCGCGGCGGTTACGAGGCCGACGCCCGGACCGACGCCGCCCTGCACGCGCTGGGCCTGGGCGGGCTGCCGCCGGAGCGGCGGCTCGGCTCCCTCTCCGGCGGGGAGCAGTCGCGGCTCGCCCTGGCATGTGTGCTGGCCGCCTCCCCCGAACTGCTGCTCCTCGACGAGCCGACCAACCATCTGGACCGGCAGGCGACCGAGTGGCTCGAGGAGCAACTGCGCGGCCACCGCGGCACGGTGGTGGCCGTCACCCACGACCGTGCCTTCCTCGAACGGGTCGCCACCACGATCCTCGAGGTCGACCGCGACACGCGTACCGTGCACCGGCACGGCGACGGCTGGGCGGGCCACCGGGCGGCGAAGGCCGCCGCACGCCGCCGCCGGGAGCAGGAGTACGAGGAGTGGCTGGGCGAACTGGCGCGCACGCGGGAGCTGGTGGCCGCGTCCGGGCAGCGGCTGGCGGCGTCGGGGAAGGACCCGCGCCAGGGCTTCGGCAAGCACCGCCGTTCGCACGAGGCGAAGCTGTCGGGCCGGGTCAGGGCGGCACGGCAGCGTCTTGAACGGCTCGAACGGGAGCCGGTGACCGCGCCGGCGCCGCCGCTGCGGTTCACGGCGCGGCCGGTCACGTCGGGCCGCTCGGGACTGCTCGCCGAACTCACCGGCATCGGGGTCGGTGAGCGGCTGCGTCTCGCGGGTCTGCGGCTGGAGTCGGGGCAGCGGCTGCTGGTGACCGGCCCGAACGGCGCGGGCAAGACCACGCTGCTGCGAGTGCTGGCCGGGGAGCTCCGGCCGGACGAAGGCACGGTGCGGCACGGGGAGCGGGTCAGGATCGGCTACCTCGCGCAGGAGTTGCCCGTGGCCCCGCCGCGCGGACCGCTGCTGTCGGCCTATGCGGCGGGCCGGCCGGGCCTGCCGGAGGAGTTCGCCGACGAGCTGCTCGGCCTGGGCCTGTTCCGCGAGGAGGATCTTCACGTACCGGTCCGCGCCCTGTCCGTGGGCCAGCAGCGGCGGCTCCAACTGGCCCGGCTGCTGGCGTCACCGGCCGATCTGCTCGTCCTGGACGAGCCGACGAACCACATGGCCCCCGACCTGATGGAGGACCTGGAAGAGGCGCTGGCTTCGTACGAGGGCGCTGTGGTCGCGGTCTCCCACGACCGGCGCTTCTGCGGCGCGTTCACCGGCGACCGGCTGGAGCTCCGCGCCGGCCGCGCGGTGGAGCATGTCGTCCGCGGTGACACCGATGGGGAGGGCCGGGCCCCGGCCCTCTCCTGACCGGCCGTCAGGCCGGGTGCCGGGGCACCTGCCCGACGGTCACGCGGCGAGGCGCACGTCGCCCTGCCGTGCCGCCCCCACGGTCCGGCCGAACCGGGCCGTGGTGGAGCGGGCCGTGGTGGAGCGGACCGTGGTGGAGCGGACCGGGCGGACGAGCTCGCGGTGGGACAGGGCGAGCAGGTCCGCGAGGCCGAGGCCGAGGGCGTGCGCGGCGGCGGCGAGGATCTCCGAGGAGGCCTCCTTGCGGCCGCGTTCGAGCTCGGAGAGGTACGGCACGGAGATCCTGGCGGCGTCCGCCACGTCCTTCAGTGTGCGCTCCTGCGCCAGCCGCTCACGGCGCAGGACGCCGCCGACGACCTCCCGCCAGAGCGGCTCTCCGGGCGACGCCTGACCCGGTGCCGGTGCCGGCCCGTCGGGGGCCGGCGCCACGGCCGGGCGCAGGGGAACGACACGGGCTCGGTTCGTCTCGTGGCTGCTCACCCGCCCAGCGTAGAAGCGCCGCAACGGGCTGTGGAGCAGAAGCGGTTGCGCCAGGGGCGAAACGTCTTCCCGTGGCCGGCGGCTCGATGGGCCCGGTCCGGTCCCCGGGCGGCAGGAGGAGTGCCCGGCGGTCACCTGCCGGGCACGGGGCGGGCCGGACGGTCACAGCTTGGTCTGGAAGTACGCGATCTCGCGTTCGCGCCGGTAGCCGAGTTGTTCGTTGACGGCCAGCATGGGGCCGTTCTCGTCGGCGACGGTCGTGGCCGTCTCTCGTACGCCGGGGCACTCGGCGGCCACGACGCCCATCATGTGGCGCTTGACGGCGAGGCCGAGGCGGAGGCCGCGGTGGGCGGGTACGACGACCGTGTCGTACTGCATGGCCCGGACGTCGGACGGGTCGCGCAGCACCAGTTCGGTGTAGGCGGCGACGGTGTCGGCGCCGTCGGCCGTGTGCACGACGGCCGAGGAGAGTATGACGCCGCCGCGGTCCTCGATCACGCGGGCGGCCGCCCGTACCCGTGCCGCGTCCCACTTCGGCACGGAGCGGTCCACGTCCCCCATGGGCGCGTCCTCCATGGCGTTGTGGGCCTCGGCGAAGGCGTCGGCGAGTCCGTCGGGCACGACACCGGTCCAGTGGGCGTAGGCGTACCCGTCGGGGAGCGCGGGGGGCACCGGGTGGGCGGCGAGCGCGTCCTGGAGGTCCTGCACGTACCAGGCCAGCGGGAGGGCGTTGTCGAAGCCGTGACGGGCGGCGAACTCCTCGCCCGGCCCGCCGAGTTCGATCTCCGCAGTGACCGAAGTACGGCCGTCCGCGGCGAGATCGTCGCGTACGGCCGCCCAGAGCCGGCTCCCGACGCCGCGGCGCCTGGCCCTCGGGTGAACGGTCAACTGGTCGAGGAACGCGGTGTGCAGGTTGTTCTCGTCGGTGAAGAGCACCACCGACGCCACGCCGTCGTACGAGCCGTCGGCCGCCACGGCCGCGTGATGGACGGTCCGGCCGTTCACCGACGACCTCCGCAGCTTCCCCTCGGTCTCCACCCGGCCCGGCGCGGGCACGTGTCCGGGCAGGTCGTGGAGGTGCGCGGCACGGACGACGGTGTGCCAGGCGTCCACGGCGGAGTCGGAGGGCGGCACGGGGAGGGTGGTGATCGTCATGCCGGGGACAGTACGTCCCCCTCCCCGGCGGCCGCTCGGAATTACGGCCGCCGCTGCCCGCGCCGGGGCCCGGAACGACGACGGTGGCGGCACCCTTCGCGGGTGCCGCCACCGTCAGGTGTCACGGGCGGGTCAGACGGCCGAGCCGGCCTTCCACTGCGCCCAGTCCATGTTCCAGCCGTTCAGGCCGTTCTCCGGCTTGATGGTGGTGTCCTTGGAGTTCTTGACGATGACGACGTCACCGACGATCGAGCTGTTGTAGAACCAGGCGGCGGGCTGCTTCGGGTCGCCGGCGCCCTTGACGTCGTTCAGGCCCACGCAGCCGTGGCTGGTGTTGGCGCTGCCGAAGACGGAGTCCGGTCCCCAGTAGTTGCCGTGGATGAACGTGCCCGACGTGGACAGCCGCATGGCGTGCGGCACGTCCTTGATGTCGTACTCGCCCTTGCCGTCGTCGTCGGTGAAGCCGACCGTCGCACCGTTCATCCGGGTCTCCTTGAACTTCTCGGAGATCACCATCTGACCGTTGTAGGTCGGGTTCTCGGAGGAGCCGGCGGAGATCGGAATGGTCTTGATCGTCTTGCCGTCCTGGGTGACCGTCATGATCTTGCTGGCGGCGTCGACGGTGGAGACCTGGTTGCGGCCGATCTTGAAGGTGACCGTCTTCTGCTGCACGCCGTAGACGCCGTCGGCGCCCTCGACGCCGTCGAGCTCGAGCTTCATGGTGACGGTCGAGCCCTCTGCCCAGTACTGCTCGGGGCGGAAGTCGAGGCGCTGGCTGTTGAACCAGTGGCCGACGACCTCCTGCCCGCTGCTGGACGTCACGGTGATCCCGGACTGGACGGCCTTGCGGTCCGTGATCGCCTTGTTGAAGTTGATCGACACGGGCATACCGACGCCGACGGTGGAACCGTCCTCCGGCGTGAAGTTGCCGATGAAGCTGTTGGCCGGCGAGACGGTCGTGAACGACGCGTTCTCGTGGGCCTCGAGACCGTCCGCGTCCTTGGCCGTGGCGGCGATCTTGTACGTGGTCGAGCGCTCGAGCTGGGCGTCGGGCTTCCAGCTCTTGCCGTCGGCGGCGAGGGTGCCGGCCACGGCGGTGCCGTCCGCGGTCGTCATCGTGACCTCGGTCAGGGTGCCGTCGGTGACGGTGACCTTGGCCGCGTTGTTGATGCTCGCGTTGGTCGAGCCGTTCTTCGGCGAAATCGCTATTCGCGCCTTCGAGACCGCCTTCGCCGCGGCCTCGTCGATCTGCGCCTGTGACGTCTTCGAGGCCTCGGCAGCCGCGTCCTGATCGTCCCCGCCGCTGCAGGCCGACAGGGCCAGCACACCCCCGAGCAGCACGGATGCGACCTTCCATCCGTTGCGCCGCTTGCTGTCCGTCATCACACGCGTCTCCATCGTTGCCGAGTCCCCTGATCAACCACTGTGGACAACCCCCATTTCAGGTCATCCGGTTCCACATCGGTACACGATGTGGGGAACAACACCTCACCGGGTGCGCCCGTCGGGCTCCTTGCCCGCCCGGGTACACCTGCCCGAACTGATCGACGCTGCATCCGCCTCATCGGTTGCACCGTTCCCGGTCCGGCTTCGTCATTCGATTGTCGCCCCCGCACTCCTGCCCGGGAAAGCCCGGGCGGAAGTGCGGGGGGCGCCTGCCCGGCGATCCGGGCCCGAAGCGTGTAACAGGTCACTTCCCGGTCCCGTTACGGCCACCGGCCGGTGTCGCCGTCGCCGTCACCCTCGACGCCGCTGTCGTTCTCCAGCAGCGGGTAACCGTCCGGGCCCGGTTCGTAACCATCGACTTCGTCCTCGTCGATGTCGAACTCCCAGTCGGCGGAGTCCGGGTCGTACTCGATCTGCTCGCAGCTCCACGAGGCCTGCGCGAGCTCGATGCCCGGCACCTCGCTGACGAGGTCGAAGGGGTCGATCAGATACGCCAGGGCCTCCGCCTCCTCCTCGCGCACCGCGGACTGGGCATGCGTCCGCTCGTCGTCGGGCATGAACTCGTCGTCCGCGATCCGTTCGAGCGCCGCTCCGGTCAGGGCGCCGGAGTCCTCGACCTCGATCACCAATTCCACTCGCAGCCGCACATAGCGTGATGTCTCAGAGGTGGTCATACGACGGAGGGTATGGCCCTTCGGGCCGCGGCTTTCCCACGACCCGCTGCTTTCACTAGCATCGCCCCACCGGCCAATTCGAGGATGCCTCAAGGGGGATCGACTTCGTGTCCGTCGCACGTCGACCGCTGCTCACCGCCACAGCCGCAGGGACCCTTCTGTGTGCGCTGTGGTTCGTCCCCTCCGCGAATGCCACCGCCGAGAGACAGGCCGCGCAGGAGTCCGGAGACTCGCGTTCCGGGGCGGCGGCGCAGGCGGCCGGCGAGGAGCTCCTGCTGGCGCAGACGGGCAGCGTGGACACCACCCCGTACGTGATCGGCGGCACGGTGTCCCTCGGTATCGGGGCGGGTTTCGTCGCGTACTCGATGCGGCGGCACACCGGCACCGTCTGACCGGCCACCGACGCGAAGAGGCCGCCCC
>NZ_JBSGZJ010000142.1:0-15364 GCF_053610925.1 Streptomyces sp. NPDC054847
GGGCAGCCCCCTTTCGCGTGGGCGACGGGCGGTTCAGCCCATCATCATGCGGAACCGTGCGGCGTTGCCCTTGTCGGTGTCCTGGTAACCGATGACGGCGTCGCCCAGCAGGCGGGCGATCGTCTGCAGGTCCTGGTTCATGCCGTCCATGTCGGTGGCGAGCTGCTTCTGGATGGCCACGTAGGCCTCCTTGGCCTCACCCTGCCACGCGCCGGCGACACGGTTGACGTGGCCCAGCAGGATGCGGAGTTCGTCCGCCAGGTCCGAGGCGGTCTTCACCGTGTCGCGCGCGGCCTGGGTCACTGTGTCGTAATTGACGGCAGTGGTCATTGATCTCTCCTGGTAGTGAAGTTCGGCGAACGGTCGATGCGGACGGGACTGTCCGGCTCAGACTTCGAGGATGGCGCTGGTGTTGCCCTTGGCGTTCTCCATGCCGGCGAAGCTCGACATGCGCTTGCGCTCTTCCTCGTCGAAGCCGTCGGCGCTCATCTTCACAATGTTCTGGAGGTTCTCGAGGCTCTGCTGCAGGTTGGCCAGACGGCGGTTCACCTGCGTCTGCACCTGGTCGTACTGCTGGCTCGCCGCACCCTGCCAGCCCGCCTGAATACGGTCGACAACGCCGTTCAGGGAGGTGATCCGACTGTTCAGCTCGGTCGAGAAGTTCTGGATCTTGCCGCTGAGTTCGGTGATATCACCGGTGGTTACGTCGAGATTCTTGTCCGACATCGTGCCCCTTCTTCCTGCGACAGTGACTGTAGACGGAAGCCGTTCGGATGCCGCCCCCGTGCCGGACCATTGGTCCGACTGTCACTCTATCCACTTGGTACGACGGTTCCAACTGCAAAGCGGTTTACGGTTACTTGCTTCAGCGTGCCCGTTTCCGCGCGGTGTCCCGGACGACCGTCGCAGTCCCCGCGATCACCGCCACCAGTACGACGCCGATTCCCAGCGCGTAGGTTGCATAGCGTTCGTTGCGTTCCTGGACGGTCTCCGTCATGGCCAGGTGCGCCGGTTCCGGCGCGGGCGGTTTGGCCGGTCCGGGGTCCGGCCGGGGGGCGGCCTGGGGCTTGTCGTCGCCGCTCAGGGCGCGTACGGGGTCGATCACTCCCCAACCGACGAAGTTGTCGTGGCCGTTGATGCTGCGGGTCGCGGTCTGCTCGATCTCGGCGATGATCTCGGCCGGCGTCCACCGGGGGTGCTTGGCCTTCAGCAGGGCCGCCACCCCGGCGACGTAGGGGGCCGAGAAACTGGTGCCGTTGTCGATGCACTGGCCGTTGCCCGGAACGGTGGAGACGATGTCCACGCCCGGGGCGGCGACGCCGACGAATTCACCGGCCTGGGAGAAGACCGCCCGCTCGTTGTTCCGGTCGGAGGAGGCGACGGCCAGCACACCTGGAAAAGCGGCCGGGTAGGTGTTCTTGACCTTGCCGTCCATGCCGTCGTTGCCGGCCGACGCGACGACGACGACGCCCGCCGTTATCGCCCGCTGCACCGCCTTGCCCAGCGCCGAATCGGGTCCGAGCGGCTTGACGGTGTCCTGGGAGATGTTGATGACATCGGCGCCCTTGGCGATGGCGTGGTCGATCGCCGTCGCCATGGTGCGGTCGTTGCCACTGTTGTTCTCGTCGTTCTGACGGATCGGGATGATGGTCGACTCGGGTGCGATGCCCACGAAGCCGGTTCCCTCGCGGGGCCGTGCGGCGATGATGCCCGCCACCTTGGTGCCGTGGCCCACCAGGTCGACCGTGCCGTCCGTCTTGCCGCGCTTCTCGTCGCTGTTCTTCTTGTCGGGCTTGAGGAGGTCCTTGCCCGCTGAGGCGTCGACGGCCGGCTTCAGCTGCACGTTGTCGTTGTCGACCCCGGTGTCGATGACCGCGACCCGGACGCCCTTGCCCTTGGTGTCTTGCCACAACTCGTCGAGCAGGACCCGCTGAAGGGGCCACGGGGTACCCGCGATCTGCTCCTTCATGGGGAAGGTGCACTCGCCGCTGCCGTCGAGGGCCGGTCCTCCCGGCCCTTCGGCGGCCACGGCGGCCGGCGTCGCGGCCGTCAGGGCGGTGAGCAGCGCGGCGGCGGCCGTGGCCGCGGCCCGCTTGAGCGGATACAGCATCGGCGCTCCTTACGAACCCTGCGGCTGGCGTGCGCTGTTGGTGTCCAGCCGCGGGCCCTTGGACAGGAACTCGGACCATGTGATCGGGACCAGCGACGGGACGATCTTGCCGTATCCGAGCCGGATCTGCGCCTGGCTGGGTTCGGGGCGACCGTCCTGCTGCTGCCCCTCCCCGCCGGCGCCGATGTCGGAGCGGTCGGAGTCGCTGTCGCCGTTGGCCTGCACCGCGTAGCGCAGCCCGGTGTCGGTCACGAGGAAGAGAGAACCGTCGGGCTTGGTCTGGTTGCCCTGGACCTGGGTGTAGAGCAGTCCGGAGCCGGGGGTGACGTAGGTGCTGGTGCCGCCGGCGGTGATCTCCGCCGGGTAGGCCGAGCCCGCCCAGGTGGAGAGCGTGGTGCGGCCCTTGTCGTCGACCTTCCGGAGCACGCTGCAAACGGTGTCGCGCCCGCCGTTCGCGGAGTTGACGTGCTCGGCCCTCGGTTCGGGCCAGCGGTTCTGCGCGCCGAAGACGTCGGACTCCGGGGTGAAGGAGGCCGCGTCGACCACCGCAGCCTGTCCGCCCATGTCGAGCTTGTCCGTCTGGGGAGAGTTGATCAGGAGCCACGCGGTGAAGTCCGACACCGGCTGGACCTTGCCCTCGAGGACGACGTAGTGCCGTGGTCCGGCACCCGTCTGGGCCTGGAGGACCATGCCCACCTGGTCCTGCTCGGCGGTCAGTCCGCCGCCGACGCCGGCCGGTGCGCCCACCTGGCCCTGGATCACGGGGAAGTCGATCGGGCTGCCTTCATGGAGCGTCGCCAGCCACTCCTCCGTGACGGGCTGCGGCTCGGTGCGGTCACCGACCAGGGCGCGGGTGAGGAGGTCGGCGTCGTTCTCCGTTCCGCGGACCAGGTACTTGGTGCCCGCCGCGTCGACGAGGTAACGCCCGCTCTTGCCCTCCACGTACAGGACCTGTCCACCGGTCAGCCGGTTCTTCCCCTCGGTCCTCTTGAGGTCGCGGTCGGCGAAGATGAACGTCGCCTTCTGCGCGGACGCGCCCTGGCCGGCGCCCGGTTGTTCGCACACCGCCCAGCGCTTGGCCTGGCCCGCCTCCTTCTCGCTGGGCAGGCGGTCGGGCGCGTACGGGATGCCGAGGATCGGGCCACGGGCGGGCTTGCCCGAGTCCAGGATGTCGTCGGCGACCTGAATGACCTTGAACTGCTCCGGGGTGAGCAGCAGTCGGGCCGAGGCGAGGTTCAGCACCGGGTGGAGCAGAACCTTCTTGTTCTTGCCCTTGCCGGTCTCGAGGACCACGTAACGCGTGGTGGAGTCCTTGCCGACGATCACCTTGGTGCCCGGCGCCGCCCAGTCCTTGGGGGCCTTGGGCTTGAACATGCCGAACGCGCCGAAGCCGGCCAGGATCAGCACTCCCACGATCAGGCCGGGGACGATCGCGCGCAGCGGCCGCGGCGCCCCCTCCTCCGTGCCCGACGGGGAGGGTTGGAGGAATGCCGCCACCGTGCGCTTCTTCGCAAAGGTGTATGCGTTGAGCTCATCCCGCCGTGATGCCATGAGTCCCCATTGGTAAAGAAGGCACTGTCTCCCCGCGAGGCCCGTGTGGTGAGCGCGGCCCCGGGCCCTGCCGTTCGGACCGGCCCCCTACTATGCCTGTTGATCGGTGGTGCTCGTGGGGCGGGTAGGGTGATCCAGCCGCCGGAAGCCTTGCTGGGCGGGGCTGGACAGGGGTGATCGGGATGAATTGGGGCCTAATGAACCGGGGGGTGCCGGAGTAATGGCGTCCGCAACGCGCGCGCGGCCCGCGGCCCGCAGACAGTCCTCCGCACGACCGTCCGCCCATACCTCCGGCCCGAGCGCACCCCGCCTGCGGGCACGGCCCGGCCACTTCGGAACATTCCGACTGCAACAACTCGTCCTGGTCGAGATCGCCGCCGCCCTGCTGCTGGTCGCCTGGGTCGCCGACCCGCTGCTCCTGGTACCCGCCGGTGTCCTGGCGGCCGTTCTGGTGCTGCTGGCCGTGGTGCGCAGGCATCGCCGGTCGCTGCCCGAGTGGCTCTCCACCGTGTTCGCCCTGCGCGCGAGGACGCGCCGGGCGAAGTCGCTGACCATCGAGCCCGGGACCGAGCCGGGACTGGCGCCTGTCGTCGAATGCGACCCGGCGCTGCGGACGTACACGTACAGCGACCGGGACCGGCGACCCGTGGGGATGATCGGTGACGGCACGTTCCTGACCGCCGTCCTCCAGGTCGAGTCGGACGCGACGGCGCTGCGGCCGGAGCGCATGGCGCGCCCGCTCCCCATGGCCCTGATCAAGGACGTCATGGAAGTGGACGGGATCCGGCTGGAGTCGGTCCAGATCGTCCAGCACACCCAGCCCGCCCCGGCTCCGCACCTGCCTCAGCAGTCCGTCGCGGCACGCAACTACGCGCCGCTGCAGGCCCAGACCGGCTCACCGGCGCTGCGCATCACCTGGATCGCGCTGAAGCTCGACCCGGAGCTCTGCCCGGAAGCGGTGGCGGCCCGCGGCGGCGGCATCGAAGGCGCACAGAAGTGCGTGGTGCGGACGGCGGACCAGCTGGCCAGCCGCCTGACCGGAGCCGGCTTCCGGGCAACCGTGCTCACGGAGCAGGAACTGACCTCCGCCCTCGCCACGTCGTCCTGCGCCAGCCCCATGGCCATCGCCCAGGCGGGCAGGGCGGAGGTGCCCGCGCGGCGCACTCAGGAGACCTCCCGCACCTGGCGCGTCGACGACCGCAGGCACACGACGTACTGGGTGGGCAGGTGGCCCCAACTCGGCGGTGGCGGGGCCCAGATGCCCCAGCTGGTCGCCCTGCTCACGTCGATCCCCGCGCTCGCGACGACATTCAGCCTGACCCTCGGCCACGGCGACCGGCAGGGTGTGACGGTCACCGGACACGTCCGGATCACGGGACGCAGCGACGAGGAACTGGTCACCGCACGCCACGAACTGGAGCGGGCGGCCCGTGGGGTGAAGACGGGTCTGGTGAGGCTCGACCGTGAGCAACTGCCCGGAATGCTCGCCACGCTGCCGCTCGGGGGAGCCCGCTGATGTCTGCACCTGCCGCAAAGCCGCGTATCGGTTTCGGTCTCATCGGGCCCCGCAGGGACCGGCACGCGATGACCCTCGATCAACTGGCCGCCCTCACCCTGCCGGTCGGTGACGACGGCGTGGTCATCGGCGTCGACGCCGAAGGCAGGCCCGCCGTACTGGGCATCAACCGCCCCACCCCGTACGACGTGACACTGATCGGTGGCCTGTGGACGGCCCAGGTCCTCGCTCTGCGCGCCGCCGCGACCGGGGCCAGGGTCACGGTCGAGACGGGTCGCGCGCCGGCGTGGACCGCGCTCGCTCAGGCCGCGGGCGGCGGACAGCAGTGCATCTCGCTGCACGACGTGGGCCGGGTGCCGCCGCAGGGCGCTTCCGCCGGGAGCCCCGTGGTCGTCGTACGGGACTGCGGAATGCGGCCGCCGCGCGGCCGGGTCGTCTCCGGGCCCTGGCAGTCGGTGCTGACGCTCCTGCCGTATCTGAGCCCGGTCGCGCCCCGGTTGATGGAGAAGTCGGGGCTCGTCGGCGTCCAGCGTGTCTCCCCGGACGAAGCACGGCAGATCGGACGCATCATGCATCTGCCTCAGGCCGAGACCGAGGCGCTTTCCACGCTCGCCGACGGAGTCACCCTCTGGTGCACGCCGCGGGACCGGCAGTTCGTCATGACGCAGGCCACCGATGCCGAGACCGGATTGTTGGGCAGCGCCCGGCGGATGGACTGAGCGGGCGGTTCCGTTCAGGGTTGTCCCGGTTTGGTCTGCCGGATTTCTCACGCTCTGGTGCAGCAGGGTCACCTGTGGGCAGGGCGTGACGCACGGGACAGTGGCCGAGGGCCTGACGGGCCTGACGGAGTGGCGTTGTTGGCGATTAGGGTGGGTCGGGGCGCGGCACTAGAACCTACGGGTGTGCCGACAGCGTCCCAGGGGGAGAGCCGGGCCGATCCGAAGAAGGCGGTGGCCCCCACCCACGACGGCACAAGGGTGCTCGACCACACCAGGAGGCAAAGTGAACGGCGATCGGGACGACATCCACGGGGGCTGGAACATTCCCGTCGACGAGTCCGACGCGGAGCCCGCCGAGTTGACGGGTGAGTTCACCATCGACTACACCCCGCCTGCCTGGTACACACAGAACGCGTCGGGTGACACGTCCGGCGGAGGCAGCGGGGCACAGACGCCCCCGCCGCCCCCGCCGCAGGGCGCGCCGATCGCGGTGCCGGGACTGCCCTCGGGCAGCGGGTTCGAACCCAATTGGTCGCAGACGCCGCCGCCCGCGCCTGCGCCCGCCCAGCAGCAGGAATCCACGCCGCAGGAACCCGCGCCCGTCGCGCCTCCGGTCGTTCCCGCGTCCGCACCCGTGCCCGAGGCGGAGCAGGCGCCCGCCCCGGCGGACGAGCCCGCGCAGGGGTCGACCACGCCGCAGGCGCCGGAGTTGTCGTGGCAGTCCTTCGGCGGCGGGGACCTGGAGAGCGGCGCCACCACGCGCTTCTCCCCCGCCGCGCTGAAGCGCGAGATGGCCGAGCGAGCCGCCGCAGAGGCAGGCGGGACGGACGCCGGGGCGGCCGACGGCCCGCAGCCGGAGGCGGAGACGGAACCGGCCGCGGAGTCCGAGGCCCCGGCGGAGACGCAGACCGCGCCGGAGGCCGAGGCCGAGGGCGCCGCCCCCGACGCCGCTGTGGCGGACGACGCCGACGATCCCCGCCGTACCGACGGCCCGGGCAGCGACGCCTCCGAAGAGCCCGTCGCCGACGACGCATCGGCCACCGAGGCCCCGGCCGCCGACCGGAGCGGCCATGAAGGCAGCGCCGGCGACGAAGGCGACGACACGGACGGCGGCGAAGCCGTGGCCGTCGCGGACTCCGGTCCGCAGGCCGGCGACGAGCCCTCCGACGCCACCCCCGCTCCGACAGCCCCGCAGGACACCGCACCTCCTGCTCCTGCCGCCCCGCAGGACGCCCCCTCGGGAGCCGCGCCGTGGGCACCCGCTCCCGCGTCGCCGCCGCAGAGCGGTGGACTGCCGCCCCTCCCGCCCGAGTTCCAGCCGGCGGCGCCGCCGGCCGCGCCTCAGTGGACCGTGCCCGCACCGGCCGCGGACCAGGCCGCCCAGGTACCCGCCCAGGCCCCCGGCTACGGCTTCCCGCAGCCGGCGCAGCAGCAGCCGCCGCAGCAAGGGCAGCCCGGCGGGCCCGTGCCCCCGGCGCCGCAGGGCGGATACGGCTTCCCGCAGCAGGGCGTACCGGGGCAGCCCCCCGCCGCACCGCAGGGCGGCGGCTACGGCTTCCCGCAGCAGACCGGTCCCGTCGCGCCGGCGCAGCCCGTGCCGGCGCCCGCGCCGCAGGGCGGTTATGGCTTTCCGCAGCAGTCCGGGCCGGGACAGGCCCCCGCCGCGCCGCCTCAGGGCGGTTACGGCTTCCCCCAGCCCGGCCAGCAGCCCGGTCAGCCGGCGCCGCAGCCGGGCCACCCAGGACAGCCGCAGCCCGGACAGCATCAGGCGCAGCCGGGCGCCCAGGTACCGCCGCAGAACCAGGGTCAGCCGCCCCAGGGCCACCAGCCCCCTCAGGGCCAGGCGCCGCACGGTCAGCCTCCGCAGGCCCCCCAGCCCGGTGGGGCCCACGCCTACCCCCAGCCGCCCGGTCCGGCCGTGGACCCGCGTACGGGTGGTGCCTGGCCCACGCCGGTCACCCACGACCAGCGTGAGCGTTCCGTACCGGGAGCTCCGCTCGGATACACGGCCGCCGTCGAGCTCTCCTCCGACCGGCTCCTGCGCAACAACAAGCAGAAGCCCAAGTCGAGCCGTAACCCCTCCGGCGCCACGCGTTTCAAGCTCGGTGGCAAGAAGGAGGAGGCCGAGCGGCAGCGCAAGCTCGACCTGATCCGCACGCCGGTGCTGTCCTGCTACCGGATCGCGGTGATCTCGCTCAAGGGCGGTGTCGGCAAGACCACGACCACCACCGCGCTCGGCTCGACCCTCGCCACGGAGCGGCAGGACAAGATCCTCGCGATCGACGCCAACCCGGACGCCGGTACGCTCGGCCGCCGGGTGCGCCGGGAGACCGGGGCGACGATCCGGGACCTGGTCCAGGCGATCCCGTACCTCAACTCGTACATGGACATCCGCCGGTTCACCTCTCAGGCGCCCTCCGGACTGGAGATCATCGCCAACGACGTGGACCCGGCCGTCTCGACGACGTTCAACGACGAGGACTACCGGCGCGCGATCGACGTGCTCGGCAAGCAGTACCCGATCATCCTCACCGACTCGGGCACCGGCCTGCTCTACAGCGCCATGCGCGGTGTGCTGGACCTGGCCGACCAGCTGATCATCATCTCGACGCCCTCCGTCGACGGTGCGAGCAGCGCCTCGACGACGCTCGACTGGCTGTCCGCCCACGGGTACGCCGAGCTGGTGCAGCGTTCCATCACGGTGATCTCCGGGGTCCGCGAGACCGGCAAGATGATCAAGGTGGACGACATCGTGCAGCACTTCCAGACCCGCTGCCGCGGCGTGGTCGTGGTGCCGTTCGACGAGCACCTCGCGGCGGGCGCCGAGGTCGATCTCGACATGATGCGGCCCAAGACCCGCGAGGCGTACTTCAATCTGTCCGCGCTGATCGCCGAGGACTTCGTCCGCGCCCAGCAGCAGCAGGGGCTCTGGACGGCGGACGGCAACCCGCCGCCCCAGGCGGCCCCGCCGATGCCGGGCCACGGGCAGGGACAGTGGCAGGGACACCCCCAGCAGCCCCACCCGCAGCACCCGCAGGGCCACCAGCCCGCCCCTGGCGGACCGGTGCCCGGCCAGCCGTACCCGCCGCAGCCCCACCAGCCTCAGCACCCGCAGCAGCAGCCCCAGCCGCCGTACGGCGCGCCGCAGGGACAGCACCCGCCGCAGGGCTGGCAGCAGCAGCCTCACCAGCAGCCGCAGCAACCGCATCCGCAGCAGGCCACAGCACCGGCGGAACCCGCCGGTCCGATGCCTCCCGCGGCCGGCGGAACCGATCCTCAAGGACACGTTCCGCCCGGCCAGTTCCCGCCCGGCGGATGGCCGCAGCAGCAGCCTCCGCAGGCACCGCCAGCCCCTCAGCAGTAACGCGACAGAGGTCTTGACCAATGAGGGCCCGCACCGACTCCCCGGTGCGGGCCCTCGTCGCATTCCCGCAGCCCACACGGGGTTTGAGCGGCCGTTGACGCGGCATGACCACCCTGATAAACCTTCGCTTCACCAACTGGCGAACCAGAGATCACCAACCCGCCCTCTCCGTGCGAGTAATGACGCGAGGTCACTGTCCATGGTCACAACGGTTTCACCCAAGAGAACCCGGCAACGCCCCCGCTTCCGATTGGTCCTGGCCACTGGCGCCGCGGCCACGGCACTGGTGACGGCGGGGGCCGTGGCCCCCCAGGCCCAGGCCCAGCCGCAGGACCGGTCACTCGCGCAGTCGCAGGCGCGGGTGGCGGCCGCCGACGACGGCAAGCAGGTCCTCACCGTCGCGGTGTCGCAGAGCATCGACTCGCTGAGTCCGTTCCTGGCGCAGCGCCTGGTGAGCACCTCCATCCACCGCCTGGCCTACGACTACCTGACGAACTACGACGTCAAGGACGGCCACACCGTCCCGGGGCTCGCCACCGCGTGGGAGCCGTCCGCCGACAAGCTGACGTGGACGTACACCATCCGCGACGACTCCAAGTGGTCGGACGGCAAGCAGGCCACCGCTGAGGACGCGGCCTGGACGTTCAACAAGATGATGACGGACGAGAACGCCGCCACCGCCAACGGCAGCTTCACCGCCAACTTCAAGAAGGTCACGGCTCCCGACCCGAAGACGCTGGTCATCGAGCTGAAGAAGCCTCAGGCGACGATGACGGCGCTCGACGTGCCGATCGTCCCGAAGCATGTGTGGGAGAAGGTCGACGACTTCTCCAAGTTCAACAACGACAAGCAGTTCCCGATCGTCGGCAACGGCCCGTTCATCATCACGGACTTCAAGGTCGACCAGTATCTGAAGCTGAAGCCGAACAAGGACTTCTGGCGCGGCGCGCCCAAGTTCGACGAGCTGGTCTTCAAGTACTACAAGGACGGTGACGCGGCCGTCGCGGCCCTGCAGAAGGGCGAGGTGTCGTTCGTCCAGGGCCTGACCCCGGCCCAGGCCGATGCGCTGAAGAGCGCCGAGAACATCAAGGTCAACGACGCTCCCGGCCGTCGCTTCTTCGCGCTCGCCACCAACCCCGGCGCGCAGTCCAAGGACGGCAAGAAGTTCGGCAACGGTCACAAGGCGCTGCTCGACCCGGCCGTGCGCAAGGCGCTGTTCCACGCCACCGACCGCGCCACCATCGTCGACAAGGTCTTCCAGGGCCACGCCGTCGAGGGCGAGGGCTACATCCCGCCCCGCTTCGAGTCGTACTTCTGGAAGCCGGAGACGAGCCAGAAGATCGCGTACGACCCGGCCAAGGCGGCCCAGCTTCTGGACCAGGCCGGATACAAGAAGAACGCCGACGGCAAGCGCCTGGACAAGGACGGCAAGCCGCTCGACTTCCGGATCCTCTGCCATGCGACGGACCCGAACGACAAGGCGATCGGCAAGTACCTCCAGGAGTGGTGGGGCGAGCTCGGCATCGGGCTGAAGGTGGAGTGCCTCGACAACGTCTCCGACCCGTGGCTCGCGGGCGACTACGACCTGGCCTTCGACGGCTGGTCCGTCAACCCCGACCCGGACTTCGTCCTGTCGATCCACACCTGCTCGGCACTGCCCGCCACGCCCAAGGACACCGGCGCGACGGACAACTTCATCTGCGACAAGCAGTTCGACGACCTCTACGCCAAGCAGGCCGTCGAGTACGACGCGGCCAAGCGTGCCGACCTGGTCAAGCAGATGCAGTCGCGGCTGTACGACACGGGCTACATGAACATCCTCGCGTATCCGAACGCCGTCGAGGCGTACCGTACGGACCACATCAAGTCCATCAAGACGATGCCGGAAGCGGCCGGCAACATCTACGGCCAGGACGGCTACTGGAGCTGGTGGTCGGCGGAGCCGGCCGCGGCCGAGAGTGCTTCGGACAGCGGCTCCTCCGCGGGTGTGGCGATCGGCATCGGCGCGGTCGTCGTCCTCGCCGCCGCTCTCGGGCTGTTCGTCGCGATGCGTCGCCGTTCCACCGCGGAAGACCGTGAATAGTCGATGAGCACCACAAGCACCACCGGCACGACCGCTGTGGCGCGGGCCTCCGAAGCCCGCGCCGCGCGCGGCAACGTACGCGCCTATCTGCTCTACGTGGCGGGCAAGCTCGGCGGAGCGGCGGTCTCGCTCGTCGCCGTGCTCGTCACCAGCTTCTTCCTGTTCCGGATCATCCCCGGCGACCCGGTGAAGGCCATGACCCATGGCATGCCGACGTCGGCCGAGCAGATGGCCACGCTGAGACGGCAGTTCGGCCTCGACAAACCGATGTGGCAGCAGTTCACCGACTACTGCGCCGGCGCGCTGAGCGGCGATCTGGGGATGTCGTACCAGTTCCGTGCGCCCGTCGGCGAGCTGATTCTCCAGAAGGTGCCGGCGACGCTGCTGCTCACGGGTGTGGCGGTCGTCATCTACTCGGCGATCGGACTGTGGCTGGGCACCCGCTCCGCCTGGCGGCACGGCAGCCTCGGCGACAAGCTCAACACGGGCGTGGCGCTCACCCTGTGGTCGGTGCCGGGATTCTGGCTGGGCCTGCTGCTGATCATCACCTTCTCGGTGGGGCTCGGCCCGATCCCGGGGATGTTCCCGACCGGAGGCATGGAGTCGGGCACCGCGAGCGGCTTCGCGTACGTGGCCGACGTCGCCCATCACATGGTGCTGCCGGTCCTCACCCTGGTCGCCGTCGGGTACGCGCAGACGCTTCTGGTGATGCGCTCCTCGCTGCTCGACGAGATGGGCAGCGACTACCTGACGACGGCACGGGCCAAGGGCCTGCGTGACGACGTCGTACGGCGCCGGCATGCCGTTCCGAACGCGCTGCTGCCGACCGTCACCATGGTGTTCATCAACCTGGGCCATGTGGCCGCCGGTTCGATCCTGGTCGAGACGGTGTTCTCCTGGCCCGGCCTCGGCGGGCTGTTCTACCAGGCGCTCAGCGTGCCCGACCTGCCGCTCGTACAAGGGCTGTTCGTCGTCTTCGCCGGCGCGATGATCGTGATGAACCTCCTCGCCGACCTTCTGTATCCGCTGCTCGATCCCCGGGTGGGCCGATGACGACGACACCGACGCCGCCGACGAAGACCACTCCCGCCGCCCCGGCCGGCCCGGTCGGGAAGAACGTCCCGACGGCGAGGTCCCTGACGTGGGCGCGCCGCCGGCACTCGGCGGCCCGCTTCTGGACTTCGTACCGCAGCCACCGGGCGGGGCTCTTCGGTCTCGCCGCGCTGGCACTCATCGCGCTGATCGCGCTCGCCGCGCCGCTGCTCGTCGGGGGCGACGTCCAGAGCGTCACCAACGCGCCGGGCACGGCGATGGAGAAGCCCAGCGGCGAATTTCCGCTCGGCACCGACCAGTTCGGCCGCTCGCTGCTGGGACTGCTGGTGTGGGGCGCGCGGATCTCGCTGACCGTGGGTCTGCTGGCCGCTGCGCTGTCGGTCGCCATCGGCACTCTCGTCGGCATCATCGCCGGTCACTACGGCGGCTGGTTCTCCACCGTGCTGATGCGGATCACGGACTGGTTCCTGGTCATGCCGGCACTGGTGCTGGCGATCGTGCTCGCGACCGTGATGTCCCGCAACGTGTGGACGGTCATCCTGGCCATCGGCGTCACGAGCTGGCCCACCACGGCGCGGCTCGTCCGGGCGCAGACCATCGCCGTGGAGTCCCGCCCCTACATCGAACGCGCCAAGGCGCTCGGCGGCGGTCACGGGCACATCATGAACCGGCACGTACTGCCCAACGTGATGCCGCTGGTCCTCGCCCAGACGACACTGGGCATCTCCAGCGCCATCCTCACCGAGGCGACGCTCGCGTTCCTCGGGCTCGGTGACCCGACCGTCGTCTCCTGGGGCGGAATGCTCCAGGACGCGCGTGAGGCGGGCGCCGTCTCCTCGGGCCACTGGTGGTATCTCGCCCCGCCCGGAATCGCCATCGCACTCGTGGCGCTCGCCTTCACCCTGTGCGGGCGCGCGATCGAGTCCGTACTCAACCCGAAGCTGGGAGTGGCGCGTTGAGTGTGCTCGAGGTCAGGAACCTCCATGTGACCTACGGCTCGGGGAAGCGCGCCGTGCCCGCCGTCCGCGGTGTCGACCTGTCCCTCGGCGCCGGGCAGAAACTCGGTGTCGCGGGCGAGTCGGGCTGCGGCAAGTCGACGCTGGCCCTCGCCCTGCTCCGGCTGCTGCCTGCCTCCGCCCGGCTGACCGGCGAGATCATGCTCGACGGCGAGGACGTCCTCACGATGAAGTGGGGCCGGCTGCGCGCCGTGCGGTGGGCGGGCGCCTCGATCGTCTTCCAGGGCGCGATGCACTCCCTGAACGCCGTGCACCGCGTCGGCGACCAGATCGCCGAGCCGATCATGCTGCACCGCAGGTCGACACCGGCCGAGGCGGGACGCCGTGTCGGTGAGCTGCTCCAGCACGTCGGGCTGCCGGCCGCCCGGGCGGACGCGTACCCGCACGAGCTGTCCGGCGGACAGCGCCAGCGCGTGATGATCGCCATGGCTCTGGCGTGCGATCCGCAGCTGATCGTCGCCGACGAGCCGACGACCGCCCTCGACGTGATGATCCAGGCGCAGATCCTGCGGCTGATCGAGCAGCTGGTCGCCGAGCAGGACATCAGCCTGCTGATGATCAGCCACGACCTGGGCGTCCTCGCCGACACCTGCGACCGGCTCGCCGTGATGTACGCGGGTCGGGTCGTGGAGGAGGGCCCGGCCCGCGCCGTGTACGGCGCGGCGGAACATCCGTACGGGCGGGCCCTGTCCGCGGCGTTCCCGCGCATCGGCGACCCGGCCTCCCGCCGGGCACCGCGCGGGCTGCCGGGCGACCCGCCCGACCCGTCGTCGCTTCCGGGCGGCTGTACGTTCCACCCGCGCTGCCCCGTCGCCCTCGACTCGTGCGCCGAGCAGGACCAGGAGCTGGTCACGGCGGGTCAGGGACACCGGGCCGCGTGCGTGCTGGTCGGGGCGGAGAAGCAGCAGTGACACAGGAGCACGTCATGACCACCACCTCTCCCCTGCTCTCCGCCACTGGACTGCATGTCACCTTCCCCGGCCGCCGCGGCGGGCCCTCCGCCCGGGCCGTCGACGGCGTCGACCTCGACATCGGCGCGGGCGAGATCGTCGCCCTGGTCGGCGAGTCCGGTTGCGGCAAGACCACGCTGGCGCGTTCCCTCCTCGGCCTCGTGCCGCCCACCTCCGGGCGGGTCACCTTCGGCGGGGAACCGCTCGGGTATGCCTCCCGCGCCCTGAAGGCGTACCGCAAGCGGGTGCAGCTGGTGCTCCAGGACCCGAGCGGGTCGCTCAACCCCCGGCACACCGTGTACGACGCCGTGGCGGAGGGTCTGCGGATCCACGGCTACGCGGGCGACGAGCGCGCGGCGGTCGCCCAGGCGCTGTCTAGGGCCGGACTGCGCCCGCCGGAGCGCTTCTTCCTCCGCTATCCGCACGAGTTGTCGGGCGGCCAGCGGCAGCGCGTCGTCATCGCGGGCGCCCTGGTGCTGGAGCCCGAGCTGATCGTCGCCGATGAACCGGTGGCCTCCCTCGACGCCTCCGTACGCGGCGAGATCCTGGCGCTCCTGCTGCGGCTTCGGGACGAACTGGGGCTCTCCGCGCTGGTCGTGACGCACGACCTGGGCCTCGCCTGGAACATCGCGGACCGGGTGGCGGTGATGTATCTCGGGCGGATCGTCGAGTCGGGACCCGTCGAGGACGTGCTGACATCACCTCAGCATCCGTACACCAAGGCGCTGTTGTCGGTGCTGCCGGAGTCGGAGTCCGCACCGGTGGTACTCACCGGCGAACCGCCGGACCCGTCCCGCATCCCGGAGGGCTGCCGCTTCCACGCCCGCTGCCAGGTCCTGGCGTCGGGCGAGGCGGCCCGTGCCGGCGTGGCCGACCTGTGCCGGTCGCGGGAGCTGCCGGTCCTGGCGAACGCGCCCGGACCGCAGGTGGCGTGTCACTGGGCGACGGCGGCCGACTGAGGCTCGTTCGCCGGGGCCGGCCCGGGGCTGCCTCGCCCCGGCC
>NZ_JBSGZJ010000143.1:0-15180 GCF_053610925.1 Streptomyces sp. NPDC054847
GCCCCCGGACCCCCGCGCCTCAAACGCCGGCGAGGCTGGAGTTGCCAGGCGTCACCGCGCCGCCGTCACCAGCGCCGTCATCACCCGGGTGTCCGACCCCATCTCCGGATGCCACTGCACCCCCAGCACCCAACCGCCGCCCTCCGCCGGTTCGATCGCCTCCACCGTGCCGTCGTCCTCCGCGTACGCACTCGGCACGAGGCCCTCGCCGAGGCGGTCCACCGACTGGTGGTGGTAGGTCGGGACGAGCGTCGCCTCGGGGGCGATCGAGCCGTACAGCGTTCCCGGCACCGGCTTCACGGGGTGCTCACCGAAGACCCCGACCGACGTCACGTGCCCCTCCAGGTGCTGCACCAGCGTCCCGCCGAGCGCGACGTTCAGCAGCTGCATGCCGCGGCAGATGCCCAGCAGCGGTGTGCCGGATGCCAGCGCCGCGCGGATCAGCGCCAGTTCCCACGCGTCGCGTTCGGGTGCCGGAGGGCCGGTGCGGGGCTCGCGCGGTGCGCCGTAGCGCTGGGGGTCGACATCGGGGCCGCCGGCGATGACCAGTCCGTCGACGCGGGCCACCGCGGCCTCGGCGAACGCCGGGTCGTCCGGCGGGAGCATCGCGGCGATGCCGCCCGCCGACTGCACGAGACGCGGGTAGCCGGTGGGCAGCAGCGCGGCCGGCAGTTCCCAGACGCCCCACCGGGCGGACGTCTCCCAGTAGGTGCTGATGCCGATGAGGGGCTTGGACACATGCATCAGGTTGTCACTTCCGTTCCAGTTCGGCCTCCGCGGCCGCCAGGGCCGCGAACTCCTCCTCCGGTGCCCGTGCCACCAGATGGTGGCGGCTGTAGAAGGCGAAGTAGGCGAGCGCCACGGCGTACACACCGAGTGCCATGAACGCGGCGTCCTTGTCCACCAGGAAGGTCGCGACCAGCGCGGACAGCGCGAGCACGAAGGCGACGGAGGAGGTGACGACGCCGCCCGGTGTCCGGTACGGGCGCGGCAGTTCCGGTTCCCGGCGGCGCAGCACGATGTGCGAGAGCGCCATCAGCGCGTAGCTGATCGTCGCGCCGAAGACGGCGATGTTCAGCATCCGCGCCCCGTTGCCGGTCCCCGCCGCCAGGGCGAAGCCGATCGCGCCGGGGATCAGCAGGCCGAGGTAGGGGGACTTGCGGCGGCTGGTCAGTGACAGGAAGCGGGGCAGGTAGCCGGCCCGGGAGAGGGCGAAGAGCTGCCGGGAGCCCGCGTAGATCAGCGAGAAGAACGAGGCCACGAGTCCGGCGAGGCCCGCGTAGTTGACGAAACGGCTCAGCGCGGTCGGGTCGCCGTCGCCCTGGAGGGCGACCACCAGCGGGTTGCCGGCCTCCTGGATGGCGGCCGAGCCGCGGGCGCCGCTCGCCGCGAAGAAGGTCAGCAGCGCGAGCAGCACCAGGATGCCCATGGAGATCGCCAGCGCCCTGGGCATGGACCGCACGGGGTCCTTCGCCTCCTCCGCCGCCAGCGGCACGCCCTCCACGCCGAGGAAGAACCACATGCCGAACGGGAAGGCGGCCCAGATGCCGAGCAGGCCGAACGGCAGCCAGGAGCTCGCGCCGAACGCCTCCGTGTCGACGGGGATGTCGTCGAGTCCGCCCGCGCTGAACTCGGTGAACGCTCCCACCGCGAAGATCAGCAGCGCCGCGACGGCGATGGCGGTCACGACGAGGCTGAAGCGCAGGGCCTCGCCGACGCCCCAGAGGTGGATGCCGATGAAGATCGCGAAGCAGGCCAGGTAGACCGGCCAGCCTGACTCCAGTCCGAACAGGCCCAGCGATTCGACGTAGTCGCCGATGAAGATGGAGATCGCGGCGGGGGCGAGGATGTACTCGATGAGGATCGCGGTGCCGGTGAGGAAACCGCCCCAGGTCCCGAGCGCGCGCCGGGCGAAGCCGTAGCCGCCGCCCGCGGTGGGCAGGATCGCGGAGAGTTCCGCGAGCGCGAACACGAGACAGGCGTACATCGCGCCCATCAGGAGGGTGGCGACGGCGAGGCCGCCGAAACCGCCCTTCGAGAGTCCGATGTTCCAGCCGGAGAAGTCGCCGGAGACGACATACGCGACGCCGAGTCCGGTCAGCAGCAGCCATCCGGCGCTGCCTCTGCGCAGGGTGCGCCGGTTCAGGTAGGCGTCCGACTCCGGGTCGGATCCGGGTGGGGCGGCGGACGGGGGGCGCGATGTGGTGCCTTCAGCCATGGTCGCTCCTGGCTCAGGTCAAAGGTTTGTGCGGACACCTTTGCGGCACTCCGGCGGCAGCGCAAGCCCTGTGCGTAAACCCGGCGTTACGGATCCGCCCGCCGCCTCCTCGCGCGTGGTCGTGCGCCTGACCGTGCCGACCGTCCGGCGTCCCGCCCCTTCGCCCCCGGCCCGGCGCTCACGCCAGGAAGCCCCGCAGCAGCGCCGCCGTCCCCTCGCAGTGCTCGCGCATCACCTCGCGCGCCCCGTCCGGGTCGCCGTCGAGCACGGCCTCGACCAGTGCCGTGTGCTGGTGCTGCGAGTGCTCCAGGTTCCTCACGAGCAGCGGGATGCAGTCCAGCAGGTCGTTCAGGGTGGCCCGGACCGCCGCGTACTGCGCGGTGAGCGAGGCCGAACCGGACAGCTCGGCCAGGGTCAGGTGGAGCAGCGTGTCCTGCCTGCGGTACTCGGTGAGCGGCGCGTCGTGCGTCGCCGTCAGGGCCGTGCGCAGCCGCAGCGCGCCGTCGTCGGTGAGGCCGTGGGCCGCGCACAGACCGGCCGCCCCCACCTCCAGCACCTCGCGGAAACGCAGGGTGTCCTCCACGTCCACGCCCGCGACCCGGCGGCGCAGTTCCTCCTCGCCGTGGCTGTCGGGGCGGTGCAGGACGAACGTTCCGCCGTAGCGGCCGCGGCGGCTCTCCACCAGCCCCTGGTCGGTGAGCACCTTGAGCACCTCGCGCAGGGTGACCCGGCTGATGCCCATGCGCTCCGCCAGTTCCCGTTCGGCCGGCAGCCGCTCCCCGCCCGGCACCAGTCCGAGGCGCAGCAGCTGAAGGATCTGCTCGAGCGCCTCCTCGAAGCCGTTGCCCGCCCGCACGGGGCGCAGCACCGGTGTCAGCCGGTCCGTCGGCGTGCCCGCGGCCCCACCTGTCTTCGCCACCTCGCGTTTCCCCTTCCCAAGCAATGGTCTTCAGTAATACCTTATGGCTCCCGGCTGACCCAAGGAGGCACTGTCCCGTGGCAGACCGCAAACCCCCGCTCGCCCTCGACGAACTGCGAGCACTCGTCGCGAGCGGCGAGATCGACACCGTCGTCCTGGCCTTCCCCGACATGCAGGGACGACTGCAGGGCAAACGGTTCGCCGCCCCCTTCTTCCTCGACGAGGTCGTCGAGCACGGCACCGAGGGCTGCAACTACCTCCTCGCCGTCGACACCGACATGAACACGGTCGACGGATACGAGATGTCGTCCTGGGAACGCGGCTACGGCGACTTCGCCATGCACCCGGATCTCACCACGCTGCGCAGGATCCCCTGGCACGAGGGCACCGCACTCGTCATCGCCGACCTGGCGTGGGACGAGGGCCGGCCCGTCGTCGCCGCCCCCCGCCAGATCCTCCGGGCCCAGCTCGAGCGCCTCGCCGAGCACGGACTCACGGCCCACGTCGGCACTGAGCTCGAGTTCATCGTCTTCAAGGACACCTATGAACAGGCCTGGGACAGCGGCTACCACGGCCTCACCCCGGCCAACCAGTACAACATCGACTACTCGGTCCTCGGCACCGGCCGCATCGAGCCCCTGCTGCGCCGCATCCGCAACGAGATGACCGGCGCCGGGCTGACCGTCGAGTCGGCCAAGGGCGAGTGCAACCCGGGCCAGCACGAGATCGTCTTCAAGTACGACGAGGCCCTCGTCACCTGCGACCAGCACGCCGTCTACAAGACCGGCGCGAAGGAGATCGCCGCCCAGGAAGGCGTCTCCCTCACCTTCATGGCGAAGTACAACGAGCGCGAGGGCAACTCCTGCCACATCCATCTGTCCCTGCGGGACACCGACGGCCGGGGCGTCATGGCCGGGGACGGCCCCGACGGCATGTCGCCGCTCATGCGGCACTTCCTCGCCGGCCAGCTCGCCGCACTGCGCGACTTCTCCCTGCTGTACGCGCCGACCGTCAACTCCTACAAGCGCTTCCGCCCCGGCTCCTTCGCCCCGACCGCAGTCGCCTGGGGCCACGACAACCGCACCTGCGCCCTCCGCGTCGTCGGCCACGGCCCCTCGACACGCTTCGAGAACAGGCTGCCCGGCGGGGACGTCAACCCGTATCTCGCCGTCGCCGGCCTTGTCGCCGCCGGCCTGCACGGCATCGAGCAGCGGCTGGAACTCCCCGACGCCTGCACGGGCAACGCCTACTCCGGCGACTACGAACACGTCCCCACCACCCTGCGCGACGCCGCCGAGCTCTGGGAGAACAGCCCCGTCGCCAAGGCCGCCTTCGGTGACGCCGTCGTCGCCCACTACCGGAACATGGCGCGCGTCGAACTCGAGGCCTTCGACTCCGCGGTGACCGACTGGGAGCTCCGCCGCTCCTTCGAACGCATGTGAGGCACCCC
This sequence comes from Streptomyces sp. NPDC054847, assembly GCF_053610925.1. NCBI lineage: Bacteria > Bacillati > Actinomycetota > Actinomycetes > Kitasatosporales > Streptomycetaceae > Streptomyces > Streptomyces sp. NPDC054847. The sequence goes on from NZ_JBSGZJ010000143.1 coordinate 4,588, forward strand.
TTGGCTGACACGCACCACGACGTACTCGACCCGGCCACCGGACACGTCGTGCGGACCGTCCCCGCGACGACCGTCGCGGAGGTCGACGCCGCCGTCGCCCGCGCCGCGAGGGCCCAGGAGCAGTGGGCGGCCGCCGCGCCCGCCGACCGGGCCCGGCTGCTGCGCCGCTTCGCCGCCGTCGTCGACGACCACCTCGAGGAACTGGCCCGGCTCGAGGTCCTCCAGGCGGGCCACACCATCGGCAACGCCCGGTGGGAAGCGGGCAACGTCCGCGACCTGCTCGACTACGCCGCCGGGGGAGTGGAGCGCCTGAACGGCCGGCAGATCCCCGTCCCCGGCGGCATGAACTTCACCATCCTCGAACCGCTCGGCGTCGTCGGCGTGATCGCGCCATGGAACTTCCCCATGCCGATCGCCGCCTGGGGCACGGCCCCCGCACTCGCCGCCGGCAACGCCGTCCTGCTCAAGCCGGCCGAGACCACCCCCCTGACCGCCCTGCGCCTCGCCGAACTCGCCCTGCTGGCCGGCCTGCCCGAGCACCTCTTCCAGGTGCTGCCCGGCGCCGGTGACGTGACCGGCGACGCGCTCGTCGAGCACCCCGGCGTCGCGAAGATCGTCTTCACCGGCTCCACCAGGGTCGGCAAGAGCATCATGGCCAAGTGCGCGGAGCGCGTGAAGCGGGTGACCCTCGAACTCGGCGGCAAGAGCCCCAACATCGTCTTCGCCGACGCCGACCTGGACGCCGCCGCGGCCGCCACCCCCATGTCCTTCCTCGACAACAGCGGACAGGACTGCTGCGCCCGCACCCGGATCCTCGTGCAGGCATCGGTGTACGACCGCTTCCTGGAACTGCTCGCCCCCGCGATCGAATCGGTCGTCGTCGGCGATCCGTCCGACGAGAAGACGCAGATGGGCCCGCTGATCTCGCGCACCCAGCTGGATCGGGTACGCGGCTACGTCCCCGACGGCGCCAAGGCGATCCGGGGCACCGCCCCCGACGGACCGGGCTTCTGGTTCCCGCCGACGGTCCTCACCGACATCGCCCCGGACGCGCCCGCCGCCTGCGAAGAGATCTTCGGACCGGTCGCCGCCGTGATCCCCTTCGAGGACGAGGAGGACGCCGTACGGCTCGCCAACGCCACCGAATACGGCCTCTCCGGCTCCCTCTGGACCCGCGACGTGGCACGTGCCCTGCGCGTCTCCCGCGCCGTCCGCGCCGGCAACCTCTCCGTCAACTCCCACTCCAGCGTCCGCTACTGGACCCCGTTCGGCGGCTACAAGCAGTCCGGGCTCGGCCGTGAACTCGGCCCCGACGCGCTCACCGCTTTCACCGAGACCAAGAACGTCTTCATCAGCACGGAGGCCTGAGACACCATGACCGAGAACCCGCTCTGCCGCCGCCTCGAAGGCCGCACCGCAGTGATCACCGGCGCCGGCAGCGGCATCGGCCTCGCGGCCGCGCGCCGGCTCGCCTCCGAGGGCGCGAAGGTCGTCTGCGGCGACATCGACGAAACCGCGGGCAAGACCGCGGCCGACGAGGTCGGCGGCACCTTCGTACGCGTCGACGTCACCGACGCCGAACAGGTCGAGGCACTGTTCAAGGCCGCGTACGACACCTACGGCAGCGTCGACATCGCCTTCAACAACGCCGGCATCTCGCCCCCCGACGACGACTCGATCCTCACCACCGGCATCGACGCGTGGCGGCGTGTCCAGGAGGTCAACCTCACCTCCGTCTACCTGTGCTGCAAGGCGGCCATCCCCTACATGCAGCGCCAGGGCAGGGGCTCGATCATCAACACCGCCTCCTTCGTGGCGATCATGGGAGCCGCCACCTCCCAGATCTCCTACACCGCCTCCAAGGGCGGCGTGCTCGCCATGTCACGGGAACTGGGCGTGCAGTTCGCCCGCGAGGGGATCCGGGTCAACGCCCTGTGCCCGGGGCCGGTCAACACCCCGCTGCTCCAAGAGCTGTTCGCCAAGGACCCGGAGCGGGCCGCACGGCGCCTGGTGCACATCCCGGCCGGCCGTTTCGCGGAGGCCGACGAGATCGCCGCCGCAGTCGCCTTCCTCGCCAGCGACGACTCGTCGTTCGTCAACGCCACGGACTTCCTGGTCGACGGCGGGATCTCCGGGGCGTACGTGACCCCTCTGTAGCCAGGCCCCCCGCCGCCCATAAGGTGGCGGGATGAGCATGACGACCCCTCCCGGCTGGTACCCGGACCCCAACGCGCCGCACACCGAACGCTGGTGGGACGGCACGGCCTGGACCGCGCACTCCCGCGCGGCCCAGGCCACGGGCGGCGTGCCGGGACATCCGCCGCAGGGAACGGGCGGGACGTTCGGACCCCCGCAGCCGCACACCGTCCCGATGCGGCCCGCCGGCACCGGCCCGGGCGGCAGCGGCAGCGGCAACAAGCGGCTCATGGCGCTCGCCGCCGCCGGGGTCGTGCTCGTCGCGGCGGTCGCGACCGGGGCCGTACTCCTCGGCGACGACGGCGGGTCCACCCCGAAGACCGCACCGACCAGCAGCCCGACGCCCGCCCCGGTGACGGCCGACCCGAAGAACAGCGCCACCGCGTCGCCCCCCGCGACCGAGGACGCCACGGTGCTCGAGGACCAGCTCAACGGCATCACCGTCGCCATCCCGGACGGCTGGGTGCGGGCCACCAGCTCCCTCGAGGAGGGCGCCACGATCTACACGGACGAGACCTACGACTGCCCCGGAGGAGGGTCCTCCCTCTGCCGCCACGGCCGGGTCTCCTCCCTCGCCGCGAACACGGCCGCAGCCACGGCGGAGGCCGTGGCCAAGGAGGACATCTCCCTGTACGCGGAAAAGGTGTACGGCGAGGACACCCTCGGCAACCGTCCCCACGGCGGCATCGAGTCCCACAAGGTCCTCAAGTCGCAGAACTTCGCCGTCGCGGGGAAGGCCGGCTATCTGGTGCGCTGGCAGGTCGTCACCGGCGCCGGTCCCGGCGGCTACGTGCAGACGATCGCCTTCCCCTCACCCGCCGGCACCGGGGCGCTGATGGTCGTCCGCTTCGCCTTCGACGCGGCCCCGTCCGCACCCGGGCTCGACGTGATGGACGAAGTGGCCGCGAGCATCCGCCCCGTCGGCGAGACCACGGGGGGCGGCGTCGGCAGCAGCATCGGCCCCGGCTGACGGTCCACCGCCGCGGCAGGGCCGCGCACCGGCCTCAGAGGAAGGTGCGGCCCTCGCCCCGGTACGTCGGCGCGGTGCCCGTCACACGGTCGCCCTCGACGAGGTGCAGACTGTCGAAACGCTCGCACAGCTCACCGGCCTTGGCATGCCGGAACCACACCTTGTCGCCGATCAGCAGATCGTCGGCGGGCGGACCCAGCAGCGGCGTCTGCACCTCGCCCGCCCCCTCCTGGGGGTCGTAGCGCAGCCCCTCGGGCAGCCACGGCACGGGCAGCCGGTCCCGGCCCGCGGCACCGGAGGCGGGATAGCCGCCGCCGAGCACCGTGACCGCTCCCACACCGGGCCGGCGCACCACCGGCTGCGCGAACAGCGCGGCGGGCCGGGCCGTGAACGACGTGTAGTTGTCGAACAGGCGCGGCGCGTACAGGCCGGAACCGGCCGCGATCTCCGTGACCGCGTCCTCGGCCGCCGTGTGCTGCACGCTGCCGGTGCCGCCGCCGTTGACGAACTCCAGACCGGGCTCCACCGCCCGCACCGCCCGCACCACGGCCGCCCGGCGGGCCGCCAACTCCCTACGGGCCGCCCGCTGCATCAGCCGCACGGCACGCGAACGCACCGGCGAACCGGCGACCGCGTCGCCCACACCGGCGACATGGCCCTCGTACGCCATCAGCCCCACCAGACGGAAACCCGGGCGGCGAGCGATCGACCTCGCCATCTCAGCGAGCCGGGCAGGCTCACGCAGCGGCGAACGCCGCGCGCCGACCCTGACCCGGCCCCCCAACAGGTGGAGCGCCGTGTCCAGTTCGAGGCAGAGCCGGATCTCCTCCGTGCCACCGGCGCGCGAGGCGTCGATGAGCTCCAGCTGCTCGGGATCGTCGACCATCACCGTCACGGCGGCGGCGAGCTTGGGATCAGCGGCGAGCTCGGCGAAACCGGCCCGGTCCGCGGAGGGATAGGCGAGCAGCACGTCGTCGAAACCGGCCCGCGCCAGCCAGATCGATTCGTCCAGCGTGAACGACATGATCCCGGCGAACCCGTCCATGGCCAGCACCCGTTCGAGCAACGCCCGGCAGCGCACCGACTTGCTGGCGACGCGCACGGGCTTTCCTCCGGCCCTGCGCACCAGATCGCCGGCGTTGGCGTCGAAGGCCTCGAGATCGACGATCGCGACGGGTGCGTCGAGGTGGGCGGTGGCCTTGTCGTAACGGGCCCGGTCTGCGGAACGGGGAGTCATGGCCCGAGCTTGCCAGACAGGAATACCCCGGGGTAGGGGATGTTTTGGGCAGATCCCCACGGACCGCAAGCAGGTGGCCGACGCCGTCGATCGTGCCCGTTAGAGTGACGGCACGAGGTGACGCAGCGCCTGCCCGGACGGGTGATCAGCCGGCGGTACGTGATTGAGCAACGGGGGGTGGAATGAGCACGGAGGCGCAGCGCCCTTCCGGCCCGCAGCCCCCGCCCCGCTCCCGCATCTCGGACGCCTTGCTGCCCCCGGACGACGATGCCTCCGGCCCGTCCCGCTCCGGCCCGCCCTCGACGCCTCCGGCCGCGCCGCCGACGCCGCCCGCGCCGGGCTCTCCCGCAACTCCGCCCGCTCCTGGCTCTGCCACGGCGGCTCCGGGTACGTCCGCTCCTGGCTCTGCCACGGCGCGTCCCGGTACGCCCGACACGACGGCTCCCCGCACTCCTGCCGCCCGGTCGGGTGCCGCGGCACCCCCGGCCCGGGCCGGGGCCGGCGTGCCGTCGGCGCGCCCGGGCACGGGCGCGGTCCCCGATCGCCCCGTCTCCCCTCCGCCGCCCGCCGGTTCCACCCAGGCCGCGCCGCCGCGCGCCGCCGCGCCGGGACCTGCGGCCCCTGCCCGGCCGGTTTCCCCGCCGCGTCCCCCCGCCGTGCCGCCGTCCCGCCCCGCCACGGGCGTGGAACGTCCCGCCGCCGTGCCGCCGTCCCGGCCTGCCACCGGCCCGGACCGGCCTTCCGCGCCACACACGGCCCCGCCGGGAGCGGTGCCGCCGCCCCGGCCCGGCCGCCCGGACGGACCCGCCGACGGGTCGATCCCCGAGGTCGAGACCACCACGCGGCTCCGGCCCGTCACCGACGGGCCCCGCCCGCCGGCCCCGGCCCGCCCCGCGCGCCCGCCGCGGCCGGTCGGCAGCGTCGACATGACCCCTCGGCCCGACGCGCCGCGCCCTCCCGCCCAGCTGTGGATCCCGCCGGAGACGCCGGCCGAGATGACGACCCGGCTGCGTCCCGTACGCACCCGGCATCCCGCACGGACCGTCGGGGCCGTCGCCGCCGTCGTGCTCGGTCTCGGGCTGATCGGCGGAGCCGTCACCGGCACCTGGCTGACCGGCGACTCGAGCGCCGACACGGCCGAGGAGAACGTCTACGCCGAGGTGCGTACCGCCTGGCACAGCGTCCCCGTGGACACCCTCTTTCCGCGGAAGCTCGACGGCGACGGAGCCGGGCCCGGCGGCGCGGACCGCGTCTGGACCCGGATCGCCGTCGCACCCGACAGCGACTGCGCCACCGCGCTCGACCCGCTGCTCACGAAGGCGCTGGAGCCCGTCGGCTGCGCCCGCGTCCTGCGCGCCACGTACACCGACGCGACGGCCAGCAGCGTCACCACCGTCGGCCTGATCTTCACCGAGGCGGACGAGAAGGGGATGCTCGCCCTGCACAACCGGTTCACGACCGAGTCGCTCGGCGAGCGCACCGACCTGATGCCCCGCACATTCCCGGCCAAGGGCACCGTCTCCGCCGGATTCGGCGACGAGCAGCGCGCCAGCTGGACGGTGGAGGTCGTGACCGAGGCCCCGGTCGTCGTCTACGCCGTCTCCGGCTTCGCCGACGGCCGTGCCGTGGCCGACCCCCAGCCGGCCGACGAGGCCCAGGCCGAGGGCGCCACGAACGCGCCCGCCCAGGCGGGGCTCGGCCACGAGGCCACCGGGATCGCGGAACGCATCGAGAAGGGCCTGCGCGGCGCCGTGGGCAAGCGCACGGAGGAGCCGCGATGAGACGCCACCGCCTACGCATCGTCGCCGCCCTCGCCGCCGCCTCCTTCGTCGTACTGCCGGCGACGCCCGCGCACGCGGACGGCATCCGGGCCCAGCAGTGGAGCCTCGACGCCATGAACACCGAGGAGGCATGGCGGACCACCAAGGGCGAGGGCATCACCGTCGCCGTGCTCGACACCGGTGTGGACGACCAGCATCCCGACCTGGCCGGCTCCGTCCTGCCGGGCAAGGACTTCATCGGCTTCGGCGCCGAACGCGGCGACAGCACCTGGGCCCGGCACGGCACCGCGATGGCAGGCATCGTCGCCGCCCACGGCCACGGCCCGGGACAGGAGTCGGGCGTCCTCGGCATCGCCCCTGAGGCGAAGATCCTGCCGGTCCGCGTGATCCTCGAGGGCAAGGACAAGGCCCGCGACAGGGCGCGCAAGACCCGCGGCACGGCCCTGGCCCAGGGCATCCGCTGGGCCGCCGACCAGGGAGCCGACGTCATCAACCTCTCGCTCGGCGACGACAGCGAGTCCGCGCACCCCGAGGCGGGCGAGGACGCGGCCGTCCAGTACGCGCTCTCCAAGGGCTCGGTCGTCGTGGCCTCCGCCGGCAACGGCGGCGAGAAGGGCGACCGCATCTCCTACCCCGCCGCCTACCCGGGCGTGATCGCGGTGACCGCCGTCGACCGATGGGGCACCCACGCGTCGTTCTCCACCCGCCGCTGGTACGCCACCGTCAGCGCGCCGGGCGTGAACATCGTCATCGCCGACCCCGACCGCCGCTACTACGAGGGCTGGGGGACCAGCGCGGCTGCGGCCTTCGTGTCCGGTGCGGTCGCCCTTGTGCGCTCGGCGCACCCGGACCTCACACCCGCACAGATCAAGAAGCTCCTCATCGACACCGCGCGCGACGCCCCCAAGGGCGGCCGTGACGACTCCAAGGGCTACGGCATGGTCGACCCCGCCGCGGCGATCAGCGAGGGAGCCCGGCTGCGCCCCGGCGACCCGAAGGCGGCCACGGCGGGCTACCGCGAGGAGTTCTTCGGCCCGGGCCCCGAGCCCGAGGGCGCGGCCGGCGGCCCTGGCGGCTGGCTCGCCCTGGCCGCCGGCGGCGCCGGCGCGCTGCTCCTGGCCATGGCCGTGGTCCTCTGGCGCGGCGGTCGCACACGCCCCTGACCGACGGCCGCCGACACTCGTGACCTCGGTGGCGCATGACGCGGCGCGGCCGTACCCCCACTCAGCCGGCGCCGGCGCCGGCGCACCGCCGCTCGTGACGGGTGGCCATACACGTCCCCGTGACGCGGTGGCCGGCTTCACCACCGGCCCTGGCCCCGTGCCCGCAAACGCCCCGTGACGCGGCACCCGCACACGCCACCGCTGAGCGGCCGTACCGCTCTCCGCGGCCCGGTGGCCACCGCCGCACCCGCCCCGGCAGCCGCCGACAGGCGGCCGCGGGCAGGGCGTTAGGCTCGGTGCGTGGCGCTGAAGAACATTCCCGACCCCGGTTTCTCCGACGACGACGGCACCGCCGACCCGGCCCTGGAGGCGGCGCTCGCCGCCTGGTCCGTGGACCGCGGTGCCGAGCAGCCGGTGCTGGAGGCGCTCCGGGGCGCCCGGCTCCTGGTCCCGATCGTCGCCGTGCTCGGTGAGGTCGAGGAGGACCCGCAGACCGGTCTGCGCCGTGAGAAGACCAGCGACATGGCCGTGCCGACGCTCACGGCCGGCTCCCGCCGGGCGCTGCCCGCGTTCACGTCGATCGCCTCGCTCGCACGGTGGGACCCGAAGGCCCGTCCCGTCGCCGTGCCGCTGCACCAGGCGCTCCGGGCGGCGGCCCACGAGAAGGCGGACACCGTCGTGCTCGACCTGGCCGGGCCGGTCCCGTACCAGCTCACCGGTCCCGCCCTGCTCGCCCTCGCGGAGGGCCGCACCAGCACCGACCCGCTCGCCGACCCGGCGGTCACCGGGGCGGTGCGCACGGTGATCGCCGCCGAACCGGCGGTGCTGCGGGCCCACCTCGGTCCCGGCCGGGACTCGGACGGCACGCTCGCCCTGGTGCTGGCCGCGGACGCCGAGCCGGCGGAGGCGGGCGGCCGCGTCGCGCGGGCGCTCGCGGCGGACGACGTACTGAGGGCCCGCCTGGTGCGGGGCCTCGACCTGGCACTGCTGCCTGCCGGGGCCACCCCTCCGGGCGAGCCCTTCTACGTAAAGGAATAGGCCGGCCGGTCAGCCGTAGACGGGGCCGGTGTACTTCTCGCCGGGGCCCTGGCCCGGCTCGTCCGGCACCAGCGACGCCTCACGGAAGGCGAGCTGCAGGGACTTCAGACCGTCCCGAAGCGGCGCCGCGTGGAACGAGCTGATCTCCGTGGTGCTCGCGTCGAGCAGTCCGGCGAGGGCGTGCACCAGCTTGCGTGCCTCGTCCAGATCCTTGTGGTCCTCGGCGTCGTCGGTCAGGCCGAGCTTGACGGCCGCCGCGCTCATCAGGTTCACCGCGACCGTGACGATCACCTCGACGGCCGGGACCTCGGCGATGTCGCGCGCCATGGCGTCGAAGTCGGGTGATTCGGGTGTTTCGTTCGGGGAGGTCGCGTCACTCATGACGCACACGATATGCCCCGTCCCTCGCGACCCGGCCCCGGCCACCGGTTAGCCCCGCCCCCCGGGAGCTGCTAACCTTGTGTGATGACCGGCTGGACACGTCCGTGTCCGGCCCACAAGTGGAGGCTCCGATCTCCCACCTGGCTGTCCCTCGGGACGGCGGGTCACCGGTCAGGCGGCCACCATCGTTCCGTACGGACGATGGAGTCGCCCGATGTGCGCCCCGCGGTACACCGCGGCGGTGCTCCGGTATTCAAGGAGCTGCCGCCTGTGTCCCGTCCGGGGCATTTTTGACGTTCCGGGGCGGTTGGTCTGACGAAACAGACGTTACGCGGCTGTCTGCCAGACATCCGTGTGGTGCTACTTAGGAGGATCCATCAGCGCCGAGCCCCGCATCAACGACCGGATTCGCGTTCCCGAGGTGCGACTTGTCGGTCCCAGCGGCGAGCAGGTCGGGATTGTTCCGCTTGCCAAGGCCCTTGAGCTTGCTCAGGAGTACGACCTCGACCTCGTCGAGGTGGCGGCGAATGCCCGTCCGCCCGTCTGCAAGCTCATGGACTACGGGAAGTTCAAGTACGAGTCGGCCATGAAGGCCCGTGAGGCGCGCAAGAACCAGGCGCACACGGTCATCAAGGAAATGAAGCTCCGGCCGAAGATCGATCCGCACGACTACGACACCAAAAAGGGTCACGTCGTCCGGTTCCTCAAGCAGGGCGACAAGGTCAAGATCACGATCATGTTCCGTGGTCGTGAGCAGTCCCGCCCCGAACTTGGCTTCCGTCTGCTGCAGCGCCTCGCCGCGGACGTAGAGGATCTCGGCTTCATCGAGTCGAACCCGAAGCAGGACGGCCGGAACATGATCATGGTTCTCGGCCCCCACAAGAAGAAGACCGAGGCGATGGCCGAGGCGCGTGAGGCCCAGGCCGCACGCAAGGCGGAGCGCCAGGGCTCGCCGGAGGGCGAGGGCGTCGACGCCCCGACCGACACACCTTCCGAGGCGTGACCGAGGGGCTGCCCCCGTGGCAGCCCCGGGTCCGGCCCGGAAACCACAACCAAGATCTGACGCTCCCGTAGTCCGGTGCCCGCACCGGGGGAGCGCCACTGACGAGGAGATAACGGCGCGATGCCGAAGAACAAGACGCACAGCGGTGCCAAGAAGCGCTTCAAGATCACCGGCTCCGGCAAGGTGCTCCGTGAGCGCGCCGGCAAGCGCCACCTGCTCGAGCACAAGCCGTCCAAGCTGACGCGCCGCCTGACCGGCAACGCCGAGATGGCCCCGGGCGACTCGAAGACCATCAAGAAGCTTCTCGGCAAGTGACGTTCGTGTCCCTTCGCCGGGGACACGCGCCGAGACCGGGACCAATTCGTTTCCGGGCCGTGTGAGCACAACCACGGCCCCGCTACAAGGAGTTAACAAGTGGCACGCGTCAAGCGGGCAGTCAACGCCCACAAGAAGCGCCGGGCGATCCTCGAGCAGGCCAGCGGTTACCGCGGTCAGCGTTCGCGCCTGTACCGCAAGGCCAAGGAGCAGGTCACCCACTCCCTGGTCTACAACTACAACGACCGCAAGAAGCGCAAGGGCGACTTCCGTCAGCTGTGGATCCAGCGCATCAACGCCGCTGCACGCCAGAACGGCATGACGTACAACCGCCTCATCCAGGGTCTGAAGGCCGCCAACATCGAGGTGGACCGCAAGATCCTGGCCGAGCTCGCCGTGAACGACGCGGGCGCGTTCGCAGCGCTCGTCGAGGTTGCGCAGAAGGCCCTGCCGAGCGACGTCAACGCCCCCAAGGCCGCCTGATCCAGGCCCACCTTCCAGGTAGTACG
>NZ_JBSGZJ010000144.1:0-15159 GCF_053610925.1 Streptomyces sp. NPDC054847
CCTTCGGACCGGATCAGTCCTGGGTCAGCTCTGCTTCTTGGACTTGTCGAGCACCATCACCAGACCGGCGATCACCGCGAAAAGGACGAGCGGCGCCGCCACGTACAGGCCGAGGGTCTCGGCCACGCTCAGGCCCGGACCCGGGTCGTCGCCGTCGTCCGGGGTGAGCGCAAGCGCGGGGGACGACATGAGCAGCATCATCAGCGTCGTACCGGCCGCTACGGCGCCGGCGCGCAAGGCGTTCTTCTTGTCCACGGTGCCCAACGTAGCGAACGGCTATGACGGCCGCGCGTCCGGGGGTGCCGTACGGGCAGCGAAGACCTCCAGCAGACGGTGCAGCCTGGGTGAGCCGGCCAGCTCCTCCAGGCTCATGGGGCGCCCCTCCGCGTCCGAGACGGGCAGCCGCCAGTTCGGGTACTGGTCCCAGGTGCCCGGCAGGTTCTGCGGGCGCCGGTCGCCCACCGTGTCCGGGAGCCAGATCCCCACCATCCGCGCAGGGGTGCGCAGCAGATAGCGGTAGACGGCCCGGATCGCACCCTCCTCGTCGCCGGGGCCCTCCGGCAGCAGGCCGAGGTCGCCGAGGACGCCGAGCCACTCGGTGACATCGGCCGTGTCCTCGGTGCGCTCCTCCTCCAGGGGGCGGGCCAGCAGACCGAGCCGGTGGCGCAGCTCCACATGGCCGCCGGTGAGCCGGGCCGCCGTGGACGGCAGGTCGTGGGTGGTGGCGGTGGCGACGCAGCCCTCGCGCCACTTCGCGGGGGCCAGCGGACGTCCGTCTCCGGTCCAGTCCCTTTCGAACCAGAGCACGGAGGTGCCGAGCACGCCGCGGCGGGAGAGGGCCTCGCGCACACCGGGCTCGACCGTCCCGAGGTCCTCTCCTATGACGACGGCGCCCGCCCGGTGCGCCTCGAGGACGAGGACGGCGAGCATGGCCTCCGCGTCGTAGCGGACGTAGGCGCCTTCGGTGGGAGGGCTGCCGACCGGCACCCACCAGAGCCGGAACAGGCCCATCACATGGTCGATGCGGAGCGCGCCCGCGTTGCGCAGGAGCCCGCGCAGCAGCCCGCGGTACGGCGCGTAGCCGGACGCGGCCAGGGCGTCCGGCCGCCACGGCGGCAGACCCCAGTCCTGGCCGTGCGCGTTGAACGCGTCCGGCGGGGCGCCGACCGACATCCCGGCGGCGAAGGAGTCCTGCTGCGCCCAGGCGTCGGCGCCGCCCGGATGCACGCCGACCGCGAGGTCGTGGACGACCCCCACCCCCATGCCCGCCTCACGGGCGGCGCGTCCCGCGGCGGCGAGCTGCTCGTCGGTCAGCCAGACCAGCCGGCTGTGGAAGTCGACCCGGTCGGCCAGCCGGGCCCTGGCCTCGGCCGTCCGCGGCGAGCGGGGGTCGCGCAGGCCGTCGGGCCAGTCGTGCCACTCGGAGCCGTACACCTCGGCGAGCGCGCACCAGGTGGCGTGGTCCTCCAGCGCCTGCCCCTGGTCGGCGACGAAGTCGCGGTAGGCCGCGCGGCGTCCGGGGCCGAGGGGAATGCGGTGGATGATCTCCAGCGCCTGGGCCTTGAGCTCCCAGACGGCGTCCCGGTCGATCAACGCGCCTTTGTCGAGCACCGATTCACGCAGCTCCGCCGCCCGGTCGCGCAGCTCCTCCAGCCGCTGCCGGTCCGCCGCATCCGCGTACGCGTACTCGGGCACGTCCTCGACGCGCAGGTGGACGGGGTCGGGGAAGCGACGGGAGGAAGGGCGGTACGGGGAGGGGTCGGTGGGGGCGCTCGGCACGGCGGCGTGCAACGGATTCACCTGGACGAAGGACGCACCGAGCGACCGGCCCGACCACGTGGCCAGCTCGGCGAGGTCTCCGAGGTCGCCCATGCCCCAGGAACGCGCCGAGAGCAGGGAGTAGAGCTGGACGAGGAAGCCGTGGGAGCGTCCTTCCGGGCCGGGCACCCGTGCGGGTGCGACGACCAGGCCGGCGTCGGTGCCGCGGCCGTCCGGCGCGACGGCGTGCAGCCGGTGCACACCGGGCGGCAGTTGCTGCCAGACCCGGGCACTGTCCGGGCCTCCGGCGCCGCGCGCGGGGGCAGGGCCGCCGGCTTGCTGAGTGCCGCCCGTGGTCCCGGCGTCCGTGTTCCCCGCGTCCGTGCGCCGCGGGGTGGTCCAGCTGAGCTCGCGGCCCTCCTCCGTGGTCACGCGGAGGGTGGTGCCGGCGGGGAGGGCGGTCAGGGCCGGCGGGACGCCGGCCCTCTCGCCGCCGGGGCCTTGCCATACGACCACCGTGCGGGGCAGCAGCCGGGTCGCCGCGGCCCGCTCGGCGCGGTCCAGCGCGGCGCGTACCGCCTCCGGCGTGGAGGCGTCGATGTCCAGCGCGGCGAGAACGGCCACGACGGTGGCGTCCGGGACTGCGACGGTGACGCCCTTGGCGGGCGAGAAGGTGGTGGCGACTCCGTGCAGCTCGGCAAGCCGGGCAAGGCCCATGCGGACTCCTTCAGACCCCCGGCGACTCCGTACCGCCCGCCGTGCCGTGGGCGGTCGGCTCGCTCGTCAGGGGCGCGATGTCGGCGAGCGGTGGCTCGCTGGTGAGCGGGGCGGCGTGAGCGAGCGGCGGCTCGCTCGTGAGGGGGACTTCGTAGGCGAGCGGCGGCTCGCCGGTCAGCTGGGCCTCGTGGGCGAGCGGGCACGCGGTCGGGGCCGGTTTGGACGGTCCCGGAACCCGGCCCGGGACCTGTTTGGACAAGGCGGAGAGCAGCAGGTGCGCAGATGCGGCCACGGTAATCACTCCAATGGGACGTGAGGGGTCACAGCAGCCCTACCCAGCGCGCGGAACGGCAGACGTGTCCGTCCCGTCAACGTGTTCCGTGTCACATTCCGTTCCCCGTTTGTCACTTGCCCCGATCATTCACCACGCCAGGCAAAAGGCGCACAACGGCCACGCACATTGACACTCCGACGGTGGTGGTGGTGGGCTCGAAACCGACCGGAATGGCAGGGGTCGGACGAGGGGAGACAGCCGTGCGGCTCGGGGCCAGGAGACGTACCGCGGCAGCCGTCGCGGTCGCCGTCATCGGTGGTCTGCTCGGCGGTGCGGGAACCGCGCACGGCGCGACCGCCCAGCCGCAGGAGCCCGGCTCCCCCGCCGGCACCGCGCAGGACCCCAAGGACACCGCCGGGACCCCGTCCGTGTGGCCGCGGCCCCAGTCCCTGCGCACCCGAGGGGAGCCCGTACGCCTGGGCGACGAGGTGACCGTCGTCGCGGACCCGTCCGCCGACCCGTACGCGGTCGAGCTGCTCGAGGAGTTGCTGCGCGAGTCGGGTGTACGCACCCTGCACAAGGGCCTGCCCGGCCGTGGGCCCGTGATCCGCCTCGGGGGCGGCGACGCCGTGTCGGCGCTGCGTGCCCTGCGCGCGCCGGAGCGTACCGATCTGCCCTCGGGCGGCTACCGGCTCGCCGTGGGCCGCGTCGCGGACCGTGACACGGTCGCCCTCGACGGCGTCGGCGAGGACGGCCTCTTCCACGGCGTGCAGACCCTGCGCCAACTGGTCCGGGCGGGAACGGTCGCCGGAGTCGTCGTACGCGACTGGCCGGGAACCGCCGTGCGCGGCACGACGGAAGGCTTCTACGGGCGCCCCTGGGACCGTGAGCAGCGCCTGGCGCAGCTCGACTTCATGGGGCGCACCAAGCAGAACCGCTATCTCTACGCTCCCGGCGACGACCCCTTCCGGCAGACCCGCTGGCGCGACCCGTATCCGGCCGCCCAGCGTGCGGAACTGCGTGAACTGGCGGAGCGGGCACGGCGCAACCACGTCACCCTGGCCTGGGCCGTCGCGCCCGCCCAGTCGATGTGCCTGGCCGACCCGGCCGACGTGAAGGCCCTGACCCGCAAGGTCGACGCGATGTGGGCGCTGGGGTTCCGGGCGTTCCAACTGCAGTTCCAGGACGTCAGCTACAGCGAATGGCACTGCTCGAAGGACGCGGAGACCTTCGGTTCCGGGCCCGGCGCGGCGGCCGAGGCGCACGCCCTGGTCGCGGGCGAGGTGGCGCGCCACCTGGCGGAGCGTCACCCGGGGGCGGAGCTTTCCGTGATGCCGACCGAGTTCTACCAGGAGGGCACGACCGACTACCGCCGGGCGCTCGCGGAGCAGCTGGACGGCACGGTCCGGGTGGCGTGGACCGGGGTCGGCGTGGTGCCGCGCACCATCACCGGCCGCGAACTGGCGGGCGCCCGGGACGCCTTCGGCCACCCCCTGGTCACCATGGACAACTACCCCGTCAACGACTACGCGCAGGACCGGCTGTTCCTCGGCCCCTACACCGGCCGTGAGCCGGCCGTGGCCACCGGGTCCGCGGCGCTGCTCGCCAACGCGATGGAACAGGCCACCGCCTCACGCGTACCGCTGTTCACCGCCGCCGACTACGCCTGGAACCCGAAGGGTTACCGGCCCGAGCAGTCCTGGCAGGCCGCGCTCGACGACCTGGCAGGCGGCGACGCCGGTGCACGTGAGGCGCTGCGCGCCCTCGCGGGGAACGACGCGTCCTCGATCCTGGACCCCGACGACGAGTCGGCCTACCTGCGGCCGCTGCTGGACGAGTTCTGGCGTTCCCGCACGACGGCGGACACGCGGGCCAGGGACCGGGCCGCTGCCGCCCTGCGCGCGGCCTTCACCGTGATGCGCCGGGCGCCGGAACAGCTCGCGGGCACCGCCGACGGCCGGCTCGTGGCCGAGGTCGGGCCCTGGCTCGACCAGTTGGCCCGGTACGGGAAGGCCGGCGAACTGGCGGTCGACATGCTCCAGGCGCAGGGCCGCGGCGACGGCGCGGCCGCGTGGCGCGCCTCGCTGGCCCTCGAGCCGCTGCGCACGGACGTGGCCGCGAGCCGGGCCACGGTCGGCAAGGGTGTCCTCACGCCCTTCCTGGACCGGGCCGTGAAGGAGTCACGCGCCTGGACCGGCGCCGACCAGGCAGCGGCCGGCCGGCCGGGCCAGGACGTCGTGCGGCTGGCAAGGCCCCGGCCCCTCATGGCCGTGACCGCGATGACGGCGCCCTCGAGCGGCTCGCCGCGCTCCGCCGAGTCCGCCGGCCGGCTCGAGGTGCATGTCCCGGGTGAGGGCTGGCGTCAGCTGGGCCCGCTGTCCGCGGGCGGCTGGACCCAGGCCGACACGGCAGGGCTGCGGGTGGACGCCGTGCGCGTCACGACCGGCGGCGGCGACAGCCCGGCCGTACGCTCCCTGGTGCCCTGGTTCGCGGACGAACCGGCGGCGGGCCTCGACCTCGTACGCGAGACGACCAGCGCCGAGATCGGCGGCAGGCCGCAGCGCGCGGACGTCCGGCTGACCGCGCAGCGCCCCGGCGAGGTCCGCGGCACGCTCACCGCGAAGGCGCCGGCGGGCATCAAGGTGACCGTTCCGAAGCAGACCACCGTGCCGCGCGGCGTGCGCACCACGGTGCCGGTCCAGGTGACCGTCCCCGACGACACCCCCGCGGGCGAGTACCGGGTGCCGCTGTCCTTCGCCGGACAGGAGCGCACGCTCACCGTGCGCGCCTTCCCGCCCACCGGCGGCGGCGACCTGGCGCGCGAGGCGGGCGCGAAGGCGTCCGCGTCCGGCGACGAGACCGCCGACTTCCCGGCCGCCGCCGCGATCGACGGAGACACGGCAACCCGCTGGTCGTCCCCGGTCGGACCGAGCGCGTGGTGGCAGGTGGAGCTGGCCCGGCCGGCCCGGGTGGGCCAGGTGACGCTGCACTGGCAGGAGGCGTACGCGACCAGGTATCGCATACAGGTCTCCGCGGACGGCAGGGTCTGGCGCACCGCGGCGACGGTCACGGACGGCAGGGGCGGCCGGGAGTCGGTCCGGATGGACGCGCAGGGGACGCGGTTCGTGCGCGTGCAGGGCGACGAGCGGGCGACGGAGTTCGGCTACTCGCTGTTCTCGGTCGAGGTGTACGCGGTGGCGGAGGGCGCGCGCTAGGACGCCGGCGGGGCCGACGGAGCCGGCCCGCCCGGCGGGTGGCCCACCGGACGGAAGCCCGGTGGGAGGAATCGCGCTACGCCGAAATGCCGTCGATGCGGGTGATCGCGTCGTCGGCGCCGTACGGCTGGAGGTAGGGCAGCCAGCGCGGATCGCGGTGGCCGGTTCCGATGATGCGCCAGGCGAGACCGCTCGGCGGGGCGGGCTGGTGGCGCAGGCGCCAGCCCAGTTCCCGCAGATGGCGGTCGGCCTTGACGTGGTTGCAGCGGCGGCAGGCGGCGACCACGTTGTCCCAGGCGTGCTGCCCCCCGCGGCTGCGCGGAACGACGTGGTCGACGCTGGTTGCGACGCCACCGCAGTACATACAGCGCCCGCCGTCGCGGGCGAAGAGGGCTTTGCGGGTAAGAGGAACGGGCCCCCGATAGGGGACCCGCACGAAACGTTTGAGACGCACGACGCTGGGCGCGGCGATGACGCGGCTCTCACTATGCATGAAGGCGCCGGACTCCTCGAGGCAGAGAGCCTTGTTCTCCAGGACGAGGACGAGCGCGCGGCGGAGCGGTACGACGCCGAGGGGCTCGTACGACGCGTTGAGGACCAGGACGTGCGGCACGTGGATGCCTCCTTGTACGCCGGCGGCGCGTGGCTCGCGCCGGGACGATCTGTCATCAGTTTGTCCTCATGGCCGCTTCCTGCGCCACCACGTATGCGTAACGGGCTCGAGGTGTTTTCCGCCACAAGGGCGACACAAGGTCCCCGACGCCGCCTGGGAGCCTCGTGCGGACCCCGTTCCGGCGTCCGGTGAGCCTCGTCTCTTGGCCCTGAAAGGAGCCGGATCACACCGGATGCCCCGTTAGGGTTATTGGGCTCCCACCGCAAGCTGGAGGTTCCTCCTGTGACCGCCTTCTGGTCGTCCGCCCTGATGGACGCTGATCCCTCTCCCGGTCCTGTCACGCTCGACGAGGCCGCCAGGCGCGCCGAGAGCGCGGCCGGCTGGGTCGAGGAGAACTGGTCCACCTGGCTGAACACCGGATTGCGCATCACGCTGATCCTGATCGTCGCGCTGGTGCTGCGGATGCTGGTGCGCCGGGCGCTGACGAGGCTGATCGCGCGGATGAACCGCTCGGCGCAGGCCGTGGAGGGTACGGCGCTGGGCGGTCTGCTGGTCAACGCGGAGCGGCGCCGGCAGCGCTCCGAGGCCATAGGTTCGGTCCTGCGTTCGATCGCGTCGTTCTTGATCCTCGGCACCGCGGGTCTGATGATCCTCGGCGCGTTCCAGATCGATCTGGCTCCGCTGCTCGCCTCCGCGGGTGTGGCCGGTGTCGCGATCGGTTTCGGCGCGCGCAACCTCGTCACCGACTTCCTCTCCGGCGTCTTCATGATCATGGAGGACCAGTACGGGGTCGGGGACTCGATCGACGCGGGCGTCGCGTCGGGCGAGGTGATCGAGGTGGGGCTCCGTGTCACCAAGCTGCGCGGCGACAACGGCGAGATCTGGTACGTGCGCAACGGCGAGATCAAGCGGATCGGCAACCTGAGCCAGGGCTGGGCGACGGCCGCCGTGGACGTCACGGTCCGTTCCTCCGAGGACCTGGACCACGTCAAGTCCGTCATCGGCGAGGTCGCGGACGATCTGGCGAAGGCCGAGCCGTGGAACGAGCAGCTGTGGGGCCCGCTCGAGACGCTGGGTCTCACGGAGGTGCTGCTCGACTCGATGACGTTCCGGGTCTCGGCCAAGACGATGCCGGGCAAGGCGCTGGGCGTCGAGCGCGAGGTGCGCTGGCGGATCAAGCGCGCGTTCGACGAGGCGGGCATCCGCATCGTCGGCGGTCTGCCGCAGCAGGCGGAGGAGGCCACACCGGACCCGACGGCGGGCATGGCGGCCCCGTCGGCGTTCTCCTCCTCGGTCTCGCCGCAGTCGATGGCGGCGTCGCCTATAACGCCGCCGGCGAACCTCTCGAAGTAGGAGCCGCGGCCGCGGGCTGCCGGACCACGGCGGCCCGCCGGCACGATCCGCGGTGATCCTGGGCCGCCCCGGGTCATCCCGCGCCGATCGCTCCGGTCATCACTCGGGCAAGCAGCCCCCGCACGACGCCCCCTTGGGTAACGCTTTGGTTGCCCAGGGGGCGTTTGCCATTGACGCCGTCCGACGGGCGGCCTACTTTCGTCCCCACGGAATAGGAAACTTTCCTAACAGTCCAGGTCGAGAGGCCCGGGCCGAGAGGCAGGTGCAAGCGTCGTGGCCGGAACCACGCCCGGTACCCCGCGCGTCCTGCGCGCCATGAACGACCGGGCCGCGCTCGATCTGCTCCTCGAGCACGGCACCCTGTCCCGCACCCGGATCGGGAAACTCACCGGGCTGTCGAAGCCCACCGCCTCCCAGCTGCTCGCCAGGCTGGAGGCCGCCGGGCTCGTCGTCGTGACCGGCACCACCGAGGGACGGCCGGGCCCGAGCGCCCAGCTGTACGCGATCACCGGCGGCGTGGCCCACGCCGCCGGACTCGACGTCACCCCCGAGCGGATCCGCGCCGCCGTCGCCGACATCACCGGCGCGACCGTCGGTGAATTCGAGCTCCCCACTCCGGGACGGCGCGCCGACAGGGTCGTACGGCAGGTGACCGACGCGCTCGAAGGGGCCGTCAAGGCTGCCGGGCTGACCCGAACGGACGTTCACCGTCTCGTCATCGGCACCCCGGGCGCCTTCGACCCGTCCACCGGCCGGCTGCGGTACGCGTCCCACCTGCCCGGCTGGCACTCCCCCACCCTGCTGGACGAGCTCGCGGCCGCGCTGCCGATGCCCGTCGAGTACGAGAACGACGTCAACCTCGCCGCCGTGGCCGAGCAGCGCCTCGGCGCCGCCCACGGCCACGACAACTTCGTCCTGCTGTGGAACGAGGAAGGACTCGGCGCGGCCGTCGTCATCGGCGGCCGGCTGCACCGAGGCTTCACCGGCGGCGCCGGCGAGGTCGGCTTCCTGCCCGTGCCCGGCACCCCGCTGGTCCGCCAGGTGACCAAGGCGAACAGCGGCGGCTTCCAGGAACTCGCCGGCGCGCAGGCGCTGCCCCGGCTGGCCAGGGAGCTCGGTCTGGACGACATCGGCAGCGGCCCGCACGCAGAGGTCGCGACCGCGCTCGTGGCCAGGGCCGCGGAGAACGACAGCGGACCGTACGGGGAGCTGCTCGACGCGTTCGCGACCGGGCTGGCCACCGGTCTGGCCTCCATGGTGGCCGTGCTCGACCCGGAGCTGGTCGTCCTCTCCGGCGAGGTCATCGCCGCCGGCGGCGAGCCGCTGCGGACGCGGGTGCAGGCGGAACTGACCGAGCTGGCCGCGTCCCGTCCGCGTCTCGTGCTCGGCGCCGTACGCCGGCATCCGGTGCTGCGCGGTGCG
This sequence comes from Streptomyces sp. NPDC054847, assembly GCF_053610925.1. Lineage (NCBI taxonomy): Bacteria > Bacillati > Actinomycetota > Actinomycetes > Kitasatosporales > Streptomycetaceae > Streptomyces > Streptomyces sp. NPDC054847. The sequence goes on from NZ_JBSGZJ010000144.1 coordinate 9,353, forward strand.
CTGGAGAGCGCGCTGGCCACCACCCGCGACGAGGTGTTCGACACCTCGCGCTGATCCCTGCCCCGGGCCCTGCGCCTCTTGCCGTCGCGGGGCCCGGCCCTCCCACCGTTCGCTCTGCCCTTTCCTTTCCCCGTCCTTGTCACAGGGAGGCACCGTCATGCCCAGAAACCGCCGGACCAAGGGCGCCGCGCTCGCCGCGACCGCCGCGATATCGCTTCTCGCCACGGCCTGTACGGGATCCGCCGGGAGCGGCGCCACGGACGACCCGAACTCGAAGACGACCCTCACCTTCTGGCACGGCTGGTCCGCGCCCGGCGAGGTCGCGGCGATCGAGGCCAACATCGACTCGTTCGAGAAGAAGCACCCCAACATCAAGGTCAAGGTCGTCAAGGGCATCACGGACGACAAGCTCAACCAGGCCCTGCGGGCAGGCGGTTCGAACGCGCCCGACGTGGTCTCCTCGTTCACCACCGACAACGTCGGCCGGTTCTGCTCCACCGCCGCGCTCGCCGACCTGAAGCCGTTCCTCGAGAAGTCGAAGATCGATCCGGCGCGGACCTTCCTGCCCCAGATGGCCAAGTACACCCAGCACGAGGGCAAACGGTGCGCCGTGCCGCTGCTGGGTGACGCGTACGGCCTCTACTACAACAAGAAGGCCTTCGCGGAGGCCGGGATCACCGCGCCGCCCAAGACGCTCTCCGAGTTCGACAAGGTCGCGGAGAAGCTCACCAAGAGCAAGGGCGCCGGCTACGAACAGCTCGGCTTCATGCCGAACTTCCAGGGCTACGAGACGACGTTCGAGCACTACGCCTCACAGTTCGGCGTCCGGTACTTCGACGCGGAAGGCAGGGCCGACCTGGCAGACGACCCGGCCGCCAAGGCGCTGTTCACCTGGCAGAAGAACCTGGCCGACAAGCTCGGCGGCTACAAGAAGCTGGAGAAGTTCCGCACCGGCCTCGGCGACGAGTGGGGACCCAAGCACCCCTTCCACACGGGGCAGGTCGCCATGCAGCTCGACGGCGAGTGGCGCGGCAAGATGGCCCAGGACGCCGATCTGGACTTCGAGATCGGCGCGGCCCCCTTCCCCGTCCCGGACGACCAGGTCGCCGACTACGGCAAGGGCTACCTGTCCGGCACGATCCTCGGCATCGCGAGTGTGAGCAAGAAGCAGAACGCGGCCTGGGAGCTGGTGAAGTACCTCTCCACCGACACCGACGCGGTCGTCTCCTTCGCCAACGCCATCCACAACGTGCCCTCCACCGTCGCGGCGCTGAAGTCCCCGAAACTGAACAACGACCCGCTGTACCGCACGTTCGTCGACATCGCGCAGCACCCGAAGAGCTCCCACGCCCCGTCGTCCGTCAACGGCGGCGCGTTCCTGCTGACCGCCCAGGACCTCGGCGTGCGTTACGAGGCCGGCCGGGAGAAGGATCTCGACGCCGGCCTGAAGAAGACCGACGCCCAGATCGACAAGGACAACGAGCAGGCACGCTGATGGCAGCCACCCTCCTCCGTCCGCCGGCGAGCCGCGCTCTGCGGGCCAAGCACCGCAGGTCGGCGCTGCGCACGCTGGGCTTCCTGTCCCCCTGGCTGATCGGGTTCGCGGTCTTCTTCGCCTACCCGCTGGTCTCGACCGTCTACTTCTCCTTCATGGAGTACGACGGGTTCGCCCCGCCGGTGTGGGTGGGCCTCAAGAACTGGTCGTACGTCTTCAACGACTACGCCTTCTTCTGGCCGGCCCTGCGCAACACCCTGTGGCTGGTCGCCGTGATGGTGTCGCTGCGGGTGCTGTTCGGGATCGGCATCGGGCTGCTGATCACGAAGATCAAAACGGGTGCCGGGGTCTTCAGGACGCTCTTCTACCTGCCGTACCTGGCTCCGCCGGTCGCCGCGACCATGTCGTTCGTCTTCCTGCTCAACCCCGGTACGGGGCCCGTCAACACCATCCTCGAATCCGTGGGGCTGCCGGCGCCCGGCTGGTTCACCGACCCCGCCTGGTCGAAGCCCTCGCTGACGGTCCTGGCCCTGTGGGGCATCGGCGACCTGATGGTGATCTTCATGGCGGCGCTCCTCGACGTCCCCAAGGAGCAGTACGAGGCGGCGGAACTGGACGGCGCCCGAGCCTGGCAGCGGTTCCGCTACGTCACCTTCCCCAACATCTCCCCCATCGTGCTGTTCGCCGTGGTCACCGGAGTGATCGCGACCATGCAGTACTACACGGAGCCGCTGGTGGCGGCGAAGGTGGCGAGCGGGGTGATCGGCGGCTCCGGGCAGCAGTTCGAGCCCGGCTATCCGGACCGGACCACGCTGACCGTGCCGCAGACGATCTACAACCTCGGCTTCCAGCGCTTCGACACCGGCGCGGCCTGCGTGGTCGCCCTGGTGCTGTTCGCCCTGGCCATGACATTCACGGCGATCCTGATGCGGCGGCGCTCCGGCTTCATGTCGGCGGAGGACTGAACGATGACCACCATGACCCCGACCCCTGCCCGGACCGCGTACGGGCCGGCCGCCCCCGGCCGGGGAGGCACCGCCGCCCGGCGGTCCGCGCGGCGTCGCGCGACGCTGGAATGGATCGCCGTCCACTCGCTGGCGATCGCCGCCGCGTTGTTCTTCCTGCTCCCGTTCGTCTTCGTGTTCCTGACCGCCGTGATGAGCGACGACCAGGCGCTCACCCGCGACCTGTGGCCGCAGACCTGGGAGTGGGGCAACTTCGTCACCGTCTGGAACACCCCCGGTTTCCTGACCTGGTGGCGCAACACCCTGCTGTACGCGGGCCTCGGCACGGTGCTCGCCGTCGCGTCGAGCATCCCGGTGGCCTACGCGCTCGCCAAGTTCCGCTTCCGCGGCCGCAATCTGGCGATGATGCTGGTGATCGCGATGATGATGCTGCCGCCGCAGGTCGTCGTCGTACCGATGTACCTCTTCTGGGCGAAACAGCTGGACCTCGCGGGCACCCTGTGGCCGCTGATCATCCCGTTCGCCTTCGGCAACGCGTTCACCATCTTCCTGCTGCGGCAGTTCCTGCTGACCATCCCGAAGGAGTACACGGAGGCCGCCAGGATCGACGGCTGCGGCGAGTTCCGCACGATGGTGCGGATCGTGCTGCCGATGGCGAAGCCGGCCGTCGCGGCGGTGGCCCTCTTCCACTTCTTCTACTGCTGGAACGACTACTTCGGACCGCAGATCTACGCGTCGGAGAACCCGGCCGCCTGGACCCTGAGCTACGGCCTGGAGTCCTTCAAGGGCGCCCACCAGACCGACTGGAACCTCACCATGGCCGCCACGGTCATGATCATGGCGCCGGTGATCGTCGGCTTCTTCTTCGCACAAAAGGCCTTCATCGAAGGCGTCACACTGACCGGAGTGAAGGGCTAGGCCCTGTCCGGACCGAGAAGGGCCCGTTCATGAAGCTCGCTGTAGTGGGGGGCGGTTCCACCTACACCCCCGAACTCATCGACGGTTTCGCGCGGATGCGCGACACCCTGCCGATCGAGGAACTCGTACTGATCGACCCCGCGGCCGACCGCCTCGAACTGGTCGGCGGTCTCGCCCGGCGGATCTTCGCCAGGCAGGACCACGCCGGAAAGATCGTCACCACCTCCGACGTCGACGCGGGCGTCGACGGCGCCGACGCCGTGCTGCTCCAGCTTCGGGTGGGCGGGCAGGCCGCCCGGGAGCAGGACGAGACCTGGCCGCTGGAATGCGGCTGCGTCGGCCAGGAGACCACCGGCGCGGGCGGCCTCGCCAAGGCGCTCCGGACCGTCCCCGTCGTCCTCGACATCGCCGAGCGGGTGCGCCGCACCAACCCCGGCGCGTGGATCATCGACTTCACCAACCCGGTCGGCATCGTCACCCGGGCGCTGCTGCAGGCCGGCCACAGGGCCGTCGGGCTGTGCAACGTGGCCATCGGCTTCCAGCGGAAGTTCGCCGGGCTGCTGGGCGTCGCGCCCGCCGACGTCCACCTGGACCACGTCGGGCTCAACCACCTCACCTGGGAGACCGCCGTCCGGCTCGGCGGCCCGGAGGGCGAGAACGTGCTGCCGCGGCTGCTCGCCGAGCACGGTGACGCGGTGGCGGCCGATCTGCGCATGCCGCGCGAACTGATCGACCGCCTCGGCGTCGTGCCCTCGTACTACCTGCGCTACTACTACGGCCACGACGAGGTCGTGCGGGAGCTGCGGACGAAACCGTCGCGGGCCGCGGAGGTCGCGCAGATGGAGAAGCGGCTCTTCGAGATGTACGGCGACCCGCAGCTCGACGAGAAGCCGGAGCTGCTCGCCAAGCGCGGCGGCGCCTTCTACTCGGAGGCTGCCGTCGACCTCGCCGCCTCGCTGCTCAGCGGCGCCGGCTCCCCCTACCAGGTGGTGAACACGTACAACAACGGCACGCTCCCCTTCCTGCCGGACGAGGCCGTGATCGAGGTGCAGGCGGCGGTCGGCACCCAGGGGGCGACACCGCTGGCGGTCGCGGAACTGGACCCGCTGTACGCGGGGCTGACCGCCAACGTGACGGCGTACGAGGACCTGGCGCTGGAGGCCGCGCTGCGCGGCGGGCGCGACCGGGTCTTCAAGGCGCTGCTGTCACACCCGCTCGTCGGCCAGTACGAGTACGCGCAGCAGCTCACCGAGCAGCTGATCGCGCACAACCGGGAGCACCTCGCGTGGGCGTGACCGATCTCTCCGGGCGGAGACCTGCTGCCGGACCCGCCGGGACCGTCCTCGCCATCGACGCGGGGAACAGCAAGACCGACGTGGCCTTCGTCGGTGCCGACGGCACGGTGCTCGCCTCCGGCCGCGGTCCCGGCTTCCAGCCGCCGAAGGTCGGCGTCAGGGCCGCGATCGACGCCCTCGCCGCCACGGTCGAGGAGGCCAGGGCCACGGGCGGCGTCACCGGGGACGTCGAGCATGTGTCGGCCTGCCTGGCCAATGCCGACCTCCCCGTCGAGGAAAGGGAGTTGACCGCGGCACTGGACGGGCGCGGCTGGGGGCGCAGTACCCGGGTCCGCAACGACACCTTCGCGATCCTGCGGGCGGGGGTGGACGAGCCGCGGGGTGTGGCCGTCGTGTGCGGGGCGGGCATCAACTGCGTGGGCATGCTGCCCGACGGCCGCACCGCGCGCTTCCCCGCGCTCGGGAGGATCTCCGGCGACTGGGGCGGCGGCGCGGGTCTCGCGGAGGAGGCGCTTTGGTACGCGGCACGCGCGGAGGACGGCCGCGGTGAGCCCACCGCGCTCGCCGCGACCCTGCCCGCGCACTACGGGCTGGACACGGTGTACGCCCTGATCGAGGCGCTGCACCTGGGCGAGGTCGCCCCCGCGCGCAAGCACGAACTGGCGCCGGTGCTCTTCGCGACGAGCGCCGCCGGTGACCCGGTGGCCAGGTCGCTGGTGCACCGGCAGGCGGACGAGGTGGTGGCGATGGCGGCGGTGGCACTGGACCGCCTCGGGCTGCTCGACGAGGAGGTACCGGTGCTCCTCGGCGGCAGCGTGCTCGCCGCACGTCACCCCGAACTCGACGGGCGCGTCCGCGAATTGCTCGCGGCCAGGGCGCCGAAGGCCGTCGTCGAGGTGGTGACGGCAGCGCCGGTACTGGGGGCTGCGCTGCTGGGACTGGACCACGTCGGGGCCTCCGCCGGGGCGCGGGCGGCGCTGCGCGCGCACTACGCGTAGCGCGTCCGCCCCGGCACACGACGACGCCGCCGACCCGCTCCTCTCCCGCGGCAAGCCCGCCACCTCCTCCTCCGACGAGGACGCCACCCTCGTCCCCGCCAAGGCCTTCGACGGTGACCCGGCCACCCGCTGGGCC
>NZ_JBSGZJ010000145.1:0-15119 GCF_053610925.1 Streptomyces sp. NPDC054847
GCCGACGGCAAAGGCGACGGCGCCGAAGGCGAGCGGGAGGTGAGGGGCACCGTGGCTGATTCCGTGAACGGGCACACGGCCAAGATCGTCTTCGACGGTGTACGCAAGGAGTTCCCCGTCAAGGGCAGGGACGGCGAACGGTCCGCGGTCACCGCCCTGGACGGCATCGACCTCACGGTGGGAGCCGGCGAGTTCATCGTCGTGGTGGGCCCCAGCGGCTGCGGCAAGTCGTCCCTGCTGGATCTGCTCGGCGGCCTGTCCCGGCCCACCTCGGGCAGCATCCTGCTCGACGGCTCACCGGTCACCGGTCCCGGTCTGGACCGGGGCATCGTGTTCCAGCAGTACGCGCTGCTGCCCTGGCGCACCGCCCAGGGCAACGTCGAGTTCGGTCTGGAGGCCACCGGCGTACCGAGACGTGAACGCACCGCCCGCGCCAGGGAGTTCCTGGACCTGGTGGGACTGAGCGGGTTCGAGGGCCGTCATCCGCACGAGCTGTCGGGCGGCATGCGGCAGCGGGTCGCGATCGCGCGGAGCCTCGCGTACGACCCGGACGTGCTGCTGATGGACGAGCCGTTCGCGGCGCTGGACGCCCAGACCAGGGAGTCCCTCCAGGACGAACTGCTGCGCATCTGGCGGCGCACCGGAAAGACGGTCGTGTTCATCACGCACGGCATCGACGAAGCCGTCCACCTGGGACAGCGCGTCGCCGTCATGACCTCCCGCCCCGGCCGGATCAAGGAAGTCGTGCCGATCGACCTGCCCGCCCGCACCAGCAGCGACGATCCGCGCTCCAGTCCCGAGTTCGCCCGGTACCGGCACCGGATCTGGTCGCTGCTGCGCGACGAGGTGTCCAGGGCCCAGCAGGAGGAAAGAGAAGGAGTCGCCGTATGAGTCCCGTGACCGAAGCAGGCACCGGCCTCGCCCCGCATCCCGTGGCGCGCCCCCAGGGTGCCGCTCCGCAGCCGGTGGCCGTCCCGCCCACTCCCCCGCCTCGCCGCAAGCGGTTCCGCCAAGCCGCCCGGCGGTCGGCGCACGGCCTCCTCAGGGCCGGCACCAAATCGGTGGCGGTCGTGGCGCTGGTCCTGCTGTGGGAGGCGGCGCCCCGCTTCGGGCTGGTCGACCGGACGTTCCTGCCCCCGTTCAGTGAGGTCGCCCAGGCGTGGTGGCAACTCGCCCTCGACGGACAGCTCTCCGACAATGCGAGCGCCAGCCTCACCCGTTCACTCAGCGGCTTCGGGATCGCGGTGGCGCTCGCCGTCCCTCTCGGGCTGCTGATTGGCTGGTACCGGCCGGTGGCGGACCTCCTCGGGCCGCTGCTGGAAGTGTTCCGCAACACCGCCGCCCTCGCCCTGCTGCCCGTGTTCGTGCTGTTGCTGGGCATCGGGGAGACGTCCAAGATCTCGATCGTCGTGTACGCCTGCACCTGGCCGGTGCTGCTGAGCACGATCAGCGCGGTGCGCTCCGTGGATCCGACGCTGCTGAGGCTCGCACGGTCGCTGGACCTGTCCCCCGTCCGGCTGTTCCAGAAGGTGATCCTCCCGGCGTCCGTGCCGGCCGTCTTCACGGGGATCAGGCTCGCCGGGGCGGTGTCCATCCTGGTGCTGGTCGCGGCGGAGATGATCGGCGCCAAGGCGGGGCTCGGCCATCTGATCAACAGCTCCCAGTACAACTTCGCCATCCCGCAGATGTACGCCGGGATCATCACGATCTCCGCGATCGGCGTGGCCTTCAATCAGCTCCTGGTCGCCCTGGAACGGCGGCTCAGCTCCTGGCGGGTCCCCGCGAACGGCTGAACCGGCCCCTTCTGCTGCCTGATCCCGTTCCCGCTCCTGCCGGCTGCCGCCGCTTCCGCCCGCTCCCTGTCTTCCCCTCCCTCACCGCCAAGGACTTCGCCATGCCTTCCTCGCCACCTCGCCACCTGCACCTCAACGCCTTTCTGATGAACGCCGGTCACCACGACGCGGCCTGGCGTCATCCCCTCACCCAACCGGAGCGCGTCACCGACCTGACGTACTTCCAGCAGCTGACCAGGACCGCCGAACGGGGCCTGCTCGACTCGGTGTTCCTCGCCGACGGGCTGACCCTGCCGGGCAATGTCCGCCACAACGCCCTGGGCGGCTTCGAGCCGCTCACGCTCCTGTCGGCGCTGGCCGCCGTCACCGAGCACATCGGGCTCATCGCCACCGTCTCGACCACGTTCAACGAACCGTTCACCACGGCCCGCGCGTTCGCCTCCCTCGACCACCTGAGCGGCGGCCGGGCCGGATGGAACATCGTGACCTCCGGAAACGTCGACGAGGCCCGGAACTTCGGGCGGGACGAACACCTCGAGCACGGTCTCCGCTACGAGCGGGCGCGGGAGTTCGTCGACGTCGCCGTGAAGCTGTGGGACAGCTGGGAGGACGACGCGATCGTCCTCGACCGAGCGAACGGCGTCTACGCCGACACCGACAAGGTCCGGCCGATCGACCACCGGGGATCGCACTTCCAGGTGCGCGGCCCATTGAATGTGCCCCGCTGTCCGCAGGGGCGCCCGCTGCTGGTGCAGGCGGGATCGTCGGAGGCGGGCAGGGAGTTCGCCGCCCGGTACGCGGAAGCGGTGTTCACCGCGCAGCAGACTCTGGCCGACGCGCAGGAGTTCTACAAGGACCTCAAGACCCGGGCGGCACGCCACGGTCGCGCGGAGGAGGACGTGAGGATCCTGCCCGGCGTCTGCCCTGTGATCGGTTCGACCGAGGCGGAGGCCCGGGCCCTGGCACAGCAGCTCACGGACCTCCAGGTGCCCGAGTACGGCCTGGCCCAGCTCTCCGGGATGCTCGGGACCGACCTGACGGGTCTGCCCCTGGACGGGCCGCTGCCGGAACTCCCGGACGAGCGGGACATCAACGGCAACAAGAGCCGCTTCAGGCTCGTCGCCGAGCTGGCCCGGCGGGAGGGGCTCACCCTGCGGGAGCTGATCGCCCGGCTCGGCGGCGGTCGTGGTCATCATGTGATCGCCGGCACCGCGGAGCAGATCGCCGACCACCTCCAGCAGTGGTTCACCGAGGGAGCGGCCGACGGTTTCAACATCATGCCGCCGTACTTCCCTGGCGGGCTCGACCACTTCGTCGACCAGGTCGTGCCGGTCCTCCAGGCTCGCGGCCTGTTCCGTACCGAATACACCGGCAGCACGCTGCGCGACCACTACGGGCTTTCTAGGCCGGTCGGGTCCCGTGCCGGTCTGCCCGCAGCGGTCCCGGCGCGGCAGCCCGCCTGACCGGGACGGCCGAACCGTTCGCTCCCGCTGTCCGGTGTGAGGCCTGGCCGCAGGCACTGCCGGTGGACGGCGCCCAGGGCGGCCCGTCCACCGGCACCTGCGTCGGTTCCGTCCACCGCCGCCCGGGGCGTTCGTCCTGCACGCCCGGGCGGCCGGCCGCACAACGGGTCCGGACACGATCTTCACCACTTCGCGGGGTCACGGGCCTCGGCCCGGACGGTGTCCTGTGCGGCGGCGAGGAGTCCCATGATGGGGTGCAACGTGTGCTTCCGCCGGACTCCGGGAGAACTTCCGTGTCAGTAGTCGATGCGGTCGGCCTTGGCCAGCCACGCGTCGAACGGCGCCGTACGGTTCGGCAGATCCAGCCGCTCGACCGGCATCGGCCACATCGACGCGGGCTTCTTGTCGAACAGGTCGTAGAACCTGCGGTCGTCGAAGCCGGCCACCGCGGCATCGTGCCGGTCGGCTGCGTAGACGATCCGGTCGACGCGCGCCCACAGCGCGGAGGAGAGGCACATCGGACACGGCTCGCACGAGGTGACCAGGACGCAGCCCTCGAGCGAGAAGGTGGCCAGTTGCTTGCAGGCGGCGCGCATCGCGCTCACCTCGGCGTGCGCCGTCGGGTCCAGGGTCGCTGTGACCTGGTTGTTGCTGATCGCGACGATCTCGCCGCCCTTGGCGACCAGTGCGCCGAACGGACCGCCGCCGTTCGTCACGCTGTTGCATGCCGATCTGATCGCCTCGTCCATCCAGCCGCGCTCGAGTTCCTGGATACTCGTTTCCTGGGTGTGTGCGGTCACGGTCGCTCCTCATTTCCCGATGCCGGCCTCAACGGCGGCGCTCCCCCCGCGGCAGGCCGGAGGGAACCACGGCACTCATCTCTTGCTTCCTTGCAACTTGTTGAGGAGTACACAGCCACCCGAGTGGAAGGTGCCAGGAGTAAAAGACATGAAAGCGGCCGCAGGCTGTCCGTAGATTTCTACGAGATCCGGTCGGACCTGCGGCAGGGGCCGGCTCCCGCTGGGCGGGCCCGACCCGCCCGGACCCCACCGCGCCGCTAGAATCCCGCCCCATGGGCGTCTCCTGAGCCGACCGTCACGGCCACAGCCATCCGCGCCCGGCGGTGTGCCGGGCGTTCGCAAGCGTGCCCGCGCGCTCACTCAGGAGACCGCCACCATCATGTCCTCTCGCTCCGCCTGCCCCGCACTCGACGCCCGCATCGCCCGGCTCCGGGAGATCGCCCGGTCCGAAGAGTGTCTGGAAGGCATTCTGCTCTACGGGTCCTGGACCCTCGGCGAGGCCGACGCCCACTCCGACATCGAGGCATACCTGTACGTCGACGACGAGCACGTCGGCGACTTCGACGGCCGGGCGTTCCTGGAACAACTCGCCCCGCTCGAGCTGGCGTACACCAACATGTACGGGATCCTCGCCGTCGTCTTCGACGACCTGATGCGCGGCGAGTTCCACATCACGCCCGCCGGCGCCGGCATCGACGAAGTCCCCACCTGGGAGGGGATGGTGCACCTTCCCCGTCCCGAGGCCGCTGTCCTGCTGGACCGCACCGGCCGTCTGACGCGGGCCGCCCGGCGCCTCGCCGCGTTCCGGCCGCCGGAGCCCACGGGCACCGCGCAGCAGCTCACCGACGAGCTGACCAATTGGACGCTCATGCTGGCCCATGTCCTGGCCCGCGGCGAAGTGGCCCGCGCCCACGCCCTGCTGCACTCGGTCGTCGCGCCGCAGCAACTGCAGTTCTGCCGTCTCCGGCGCGACAGCACCGCCCACTGGCTGACCCCCAGCCGGGCTTTGGAACAGGACCTGCCCGCCGCCGACCGCGCCCGCTACACGGCCGGCACCGCCGCCGCCCGCGAGGAGGAGGTACGCACGGCGGCCCGCAACAGCTGGCGCTGGAGCCGGGACCTGATCGCCGAGGCCGCCGAACGCTGGAACGTCCGTGTGCCGAGCGGGCTGCACGAGGAGATCAGCGGCCTGCTGGCGACGTAACACCGGGAACGGGGGCGGGGACGGTGTGGTGGAGGGGAGCCGATGACGTTCGAGCCGGGTCGGCAGTGTGGTGGAGGGGAGCCGATGACGTTCGAGCCGGGTCGGCGGTGTGCCGGGCAGGGCGACCACCACCGTCCCCGGGCTCGTCGTCCCTGCGCGACCCCGCACGGCCCCCGTTGCGGCGAGCCCCACGCGCCGGGGCCTGTATCGTGCGCGACCGCGCGGCCTCCCCTCGCGCCTCACCCTCAAGTGCGCAGGTGGGACGCGCCATTGAGGTCGAGCACCGCCCCGGACGACCAGACGGCCCCGGGTGAGGCGAGGTAGAGCACGGCCTCTGCCACCTCCTCGGCCGTCCCGACCCGCCCGAAGGGGCTCTCGCCACGCAGCGCCTCGCCGCCCTGCCCCGACAACTTCGCGGCCTGCCGTTCCGTCGCGACGAAGCCCGGGGCCACGGACGTCACCGAGATCCCGTGCGGCGCCAGTGCGACGGCCATCGACTGCCCGAACGCGTGCAGCGCGGCCTTGCTCGCGCCGTACGCGGGGAAGTCGGGCTCTCCCCGGAACGCGCCGCGGGACCCGACGTTGACGATGCTGCCCGTCGCGCCCCGGTCGATGAGGTGCCTGGCGACGCCGTACGTCAGGTTCGCCGCGCCGAGCAGATTGACGTCGATCATGCGCTGCCAGGACCGCTGCCAATCCTCGTAGGAGACGTCGGCCACGGAGTGCCGGTTCTCGGCGGAGGGCGCGACGGCGGCGTTGTTGACCAGGACCTCGACCCCGCCCAGCGTCGCCACGGCATCGTCGACGATGCGTCGCGCCACGGCCGGATCGCTGATGTCGCCGGCGACAAGAGTGTGGCCGTGCCCGGGCAACCGCCGCAGTGTCTCCTCAGCGTCCTCGCGCCGGGCCGCGTAATGGACCGCCACGGCGTCGCCCTGCTCCGCGAACGCCACCGCGACGGCGCGGCCGATCCCCCGCGACGCTCCCGTGACCAGTACCCGCCTCATCGGTTCTCCTTCAGCTTCGGCATCCGCCCGACGGTAGCCGGTCGTCGCGAGCCGGCCTGATCCGCCCGTGGGTGACGGCAGAAGCGGCCGGGACGGCACCGTGACGGGGCGGACTACCGTGGAGTCATGGGCAGTGGCCTCGTCACCCTGTTCCTCAGCGGTGACGTGATGCTCGGCCGCGGCGTGGACCAGATCCTTCCGTACCCCGGCGATCCGGCCCTGTCCGAGCCCTACGTACGCGACGCGCGTGCCTACGTCGAGATGGCGGAGGCGGTGAACGGCAAGGTTCCCCGCCCGGTCCCCTTCTCCTGGCCCTGGGGCGACGCGTTGGCGGTGCTCGACGAAGCCGGGCCCGACGTGCGGGTGCTGAATCTCGAGACCTCAGTGACGCGGAGCGACGACGCGACCGACGGCAAGGAGGTCCTCTACCGGATGAACCCGGCGAATCTGCCCTGCCTGACGGCGGCCCGTCCCGATGTCTGCGTCCTCGCCAACAACCATGTCCTGGACTACGGCCGCCGAGGGCTGGAGGAGACACTCGCGGTCCTCGCGGACGCGGGCCTGCGCACGGCCGGCGCGGGACGGGACCTGGCGGCCGCCCGGCGGTGCGCGAGCCTCCCGCTGGACGGCGGCCGGCGGGTGCTCGTCGTCTCACTCGGCACGGAGTCCAGCGGTGTCCCGCCGGAGTGGGCGGCCACCGCACGGCGCAGCGGGGTCCACTTCGCCGCCGACCCGTCGCCCGCCGTCGCGGCGGACGTGACGGCTCGGCTGCGCGAGGTGAGACGGCCGGGCGACGTGACGGTCGTGTCCGTGCACATGGGATCCAACTGGGGTTACCAGGTCCCGCGCGGCCAAGTGCGCTTCGCCCACGCGCTGATCGACGGCGGCGCGGACATCGTGCACGGGCACTCGTCCCACCATCCTCGGCCCGTGGAGGTGTACCGCGGTCGACTCGTCCTCTACGGCTGCGGGGACCTGATCAACGACTACGAGGGCATCGGCGGCTACGAGCGGTACCGGGACGACCTGCGTCTGCTGCACCTCGCCTCGGTCGATCCCGCCACCGGCGCTCTCCACGAGGTCAGGATCGTTCCCCTGCAGGCGCGGCGGCTGCGGCTGACGCACGCCTCCGCGTCCGACTGCCGTCTCGTGCACGATGTCCTGGGCCGGATCAGCCACGGCCTGGGCGTCCGCGTGCAGGCCGAGCGGGACGGCTCGATCACGGCCCGGCCGACCTGAGGGCCCCTTCCCGGCCCGGTACCTGACCGCCGGCACCTTGTGTAGGGTCCGGCTCGCTCACGCGGTCAGGCTCCGCGCGGCGCGCACGTTGGCGGAGTTCCGCATCATGAGCGCGTAGACGCATGCCGCGACGATCATGCCGACGGGCAGGGCGAGGTCCACTCCGCCCAGGGCACGCGCCACGGGCCCGGTGTAGAGCGTGTTCACGCTGAGGGCCGCCGCGACGACGCCGGAGACGAGGGCGACGGCGCCCGCCGGGTTGACGCCGGCGGCGTACCAGAAGGGGCTGCCGGTGGTCTCGTCCATGAGCACGGGCCCGTCGTAGCGGTTGCGGCGTATCAGGATGTCGGTGGCGTAGACGGCCATGGCGGGACCGAGGAGGACGACGGTCAACTGGAGGACGTTGCTGACGGTGTCGAGGAAGTTGGAGACGAGGAGCCCGTACAGGGTGAGCGAGACGGCGGCGGCCCCGTCGACGAGCACGCTGCGGGCGCGGCGGATGCGGAGGCCGACGGCCTGGAGGGCGAGGCCGGCGCTGTAGGCGGTCAGGGCGTTGATGGCGATGGTGCCGACGATCAGCGCGAGCAGGAAGACCGGGTGGAACCAGCCGGGAAGGATCGTCTCGAGTCCGGTCTGCGGGTCGGTCATGTCGACCGCGGTCGCGGCGAAGGCGCCGAGTGAGCAGACGACGACGCTCGGCACGAAGCCGCCCAGAGCGGTCCAGCCGATGACCGCCTTCGCCGACGTAGTGCGGGGCAGATAGCGGGAGAAGTCGGCGCTGGTGGTGTACGAGAGCGGGCCGGATCCGACGAGGGTGACGCCGGCGAGAAGGACGGTCCACAGGTCGACGCCGGTCAGCGGCTCGGCCGGCGTGTAGCCGAAGTCGGTGTGCCGGACGACGGCGACGGCCACGACGGCGAAGGCTGCCGTGAGGGCCAGCGTGATCGGGAGGTACAGCTTCATGATCATGCCGTGGCCGTAGACGCCGATGGCCAGGGTGAGGGCGGCGACGACCACCACGACGGCGACCTTGACGCCGGTGTCCGCCGTGATGCCGGTCTTCTCCACGAGGGCGAAAGCGGCGGTCGCGGCGGCGGCCAGGTTGAGGGCGAAGTAGCAGACGGAGATCATCCAGCCGACGATCGCGTTGTTCACGCGGTTGCCCCTGATCCCGTACATCGCCCGTGTGATCACCTCGCTGGGCGCGCCGGCGGCCGGGCCGGAGACGGAGAGCAGCCCGGTGAGCACCCAGAACAGGTTGCCCACCACGACCACGGCGAGGGCCTGCCACAGGCTCAGGCCCATGAGGACCAGGGCTCCGCCGACGACCAGGCTGAGATAGTTGACGTTGGCCGCCGCCCAGACGGAGAAGAGCTGCCGTGGCCGGCCATGGCGCTCATGGTCGGGGATGTGGTCGATGCCGTGCGCCTCGACGCGGACCGGGCGGTCCTCCGGCGGCTGCGAGGCCCCGTCGGGTGTGGCGTGCGTGCCGGGACGCGGGTGGTCGGGAATCGTGGACGCCATGGGCCCCTCCGGGTGCTGGTTTACCCACCTGCTTGTTTGTTGGTCGCAAACTCAATAGCATCGATTCCATGTCGTCAAGCACTCAGAACAAACGAATCCGCAAGTCTCCGGCCGACAGACGTGCGGAAATCGTTGCGGCGGCCGCGATGGTCGCCCTGACCGAGGGGCTGGAGTGCATCACGCTCCGGCGCATCGCGGAGGAGCTCGACGTCCGCCCGGGACTGATCAGTCACTACTTCCCCGCGGTGGAGGACCTGGTGGCCGAGGCGTACGGCACCGCCGCCGGTTCCGAACTCGACGGCCTCCTCCCGGCCGACCGGGCAGGGGCCACGCCCACGCACCACTTGGCGCGGTTCTTCGCCCGCGCGACGGGACCGGAGTACGACGACATCAGCCGGCTCTGGCTCAACGCCCGGCACCTCAGCCGCTACCGGCCCGCCCTGCGCGAGCGTGTCGCCGTACAGGAGGCCGCGTGGCGCGACCGGCTCGGCGGCCTCATCCGTGACGGGGTCGACCGGGGCGAGTTCCGCACCGCCGACCCGGCGGTGACGGCCATTCAGATCCTCGTCGTCATCGACGGTCTCGGCGTCCACGCCAACAGCGGCACCGGCGACCGTCCGCCCGCCGTCGTACGCATGGCCGTCACCACCGCGGAACGCGAACTGGGCCTGCCCGCCGGAACGTTGACCGCTGCCGTCACTTCGATCTGACCTTTTCCAAGGAGCTCCTTGTGCGCACCTCGCTCGTCCTGCTCTCTGCCCGTCTCCTCGACCCGGCCTCCGGCTCGTTCCTGTCCGGGACCGCGCTCGCCGCGGCCGGCGGCCGGATAACCGCCATCGGCGACGACCGGGAGATCCGTGCGCTCGCCGACCCCTCGACGACGGTGATCGACCTCAAGGGCGCCGTGGTGACCCCCGGTCTCGTGGACGGGCACCTGCACCCCGTCACCGGCGCCGAACTCACCCACGGTCTCGACCTGTCGGGCTGCGCCGATCTCGACGACGTGCGCCGGGCGCTGGCCCGCGAGGCGGCGGGCCTCGCGCCCGGGGCGTGGCTGCACGGCTGGGGCCTCGACCCCAACGTGTTCGCGGACGGGCCCGTGTCGACCGCTCCTTTCGACGCCGTGCTCGAAGGGGTTCCCGCCCTCCTCCTGCTCTTCGACGCCCACTCCATGCTCGCCAGCCGGCGGGCCCTGGAACTCGCCGGCGTCGACGGGCCGCGCAGCTTCGACCAGGCCTCGGCCGAGGTCGTCTGCGACGAGGCGGGCCGACCCACCGGTCTGCTGCTCGAGGACGCCGCCTGCGAGCTCGTCGAGCGCACCGCCCCGCAGCCCACCCGCGCCGAACGCCGCGACCGGCTCGCCGCCGCCCTGCGCGCCATGGCCGCCTCCGGGCTCACCGGCGGCCATGCCATGGACGCGAACGGCGACAGCCTGGAGCTCTACGCCGAACTCGACGCCGCCGGGGAACTGCCGGTACGGCTACGGGTCGCGCCCTGGTGCCAGCCCGGCATCGACGCCGACGCGCTGCAGGCGCTGATCGAACAGCAGGGCACCGGCGGCGCGCTGTGGCGGACCGAGGGCGCGAAGCTCTTCATGGACGGCACCATCGACAACGGCACCGCGTGGCTGGAGCGGCCCGACTGCCACGGAGAGTCCACCCACGCCTTCTGGCCCGACCCCGCCGAGTACACCCGAGTCATCGGCCGGCTCCACCGGGCCGGGGTGCCCACCGCCACGCACGCCATCGGCGACGCGGCCGTCCGGCACGCCCTCGACTCCGTCGAGAAGGCGCAGGCCGAGGGCGGACGGGAGGTGCGGCACCGGATCGAGCACATCGAGACCGTGCCCGACGACACGCTGCGCCGCTTCGCCGCGCTCGGCGTCGCGGCCTCCATGCAGCCCACCCACTGCTGTGACTTCACCCGCGCCGACCACACCGACAACTGGTCGCGCCGCCTCGGCGAGGAACGCGCCTCACGCGCCTGGCGCTGCCGCGACCTGTGGGACTCCGGCGCGACCGTCGTACTCGGCTCCGACTGGCCCATCGCCCCCTACCCTCCGCTGGGTGTCATGGCAGGCGCCCGCCACCGCCGGCCCGGCCGGGACCTCACCCGGCCCCCGCACGGACCCCAGCAGGCGCTCACCGCGCTGGAGGCGCTCCAGGGAATGACCGTCAACGCCGCATGGGCCGCGGGTGAGACACGGGAGGCCGGCCGGCTCGCGGTGGGCCACCGCGCCGACCTGACGGCCTTCGCCGCCGACCCGCTCAGCACGGCCGCCACCGACCTGCCGGACGTTCCCGTGCTGCTCACCGTCCTCGACGGCCGCCCCACGCATCGTGCCCCGAGCATGTGACCCCTCCGGCGCCCCGCGCCGCGCTGAGGACCCGCGAGCCACCGCAGCGGGTCAGTTACGCCCCCAGCCCGGCGGCAGCATGTCCCAGGAATCGTGGCGGAGCCACTCGTCGAACGTCGCCGGGCGGGCGCTGCCGGCATGGTCGAGCGACAGCGGGACGATCAGATCGCAGGTGGCACGGCCGTCCCACCACACCGTGCCGGCGAGAGGACCGGTGACCGCCAACCACGTGGAGAAGCCGCAGCCGTGCTCCTGCAGGACCACGGCTCCGGCGGTCTTGCGGTCCTCGAAGTCCCCGCATTCGTCGTCCCACGCCTGCCAGGCCTCCTCGTGTGCCTGCTCGTCGGCGAAATCCTCCGGCCGGGGCTCACGCGCGTCCAGCTCCGCGTCCGCCGTCACGTACGAGTCGGGGTGCGGGAAGGGCAGTCCCAGCAGCTCCGCCGACGCCGGGGAGCCGGCGCCCCAGTCCCAGCCCCACTCTTTCCGGCACGGCCTGAGAACCCGCTTGGCGGGCTTCGCCTCCATCAGATACGCGCGGTAGGCCTGCGGGAAGGAGACGCCGAGCTCGCTCTCGGCCATGGCCAGCTCGACCTCGGTCAGCGGCGGGGGTACGTGCGGATGCTGCATGGCGCCGAGCCTAGAACGGATCCGGTCGTGTGCACCCACGGACGGCGGTCGTGTGCACCGGATGCGATCGACGTCGAGTGGCCCGCGTCGGCGGGCCCGGGATCCACCTACGACATGCCCTCCGGGCCGCCGCCTCCCGGCTCACCGAAGACGGGATAGCGGCGGAACCGGTCGTCGGCCGGGGCCGTCGGCCCCGTTCGCCAACTCCGCAACACCGCGGCGGACGGCGCGAACAGCGGCTCCGGCACGGCCTCCGGCGGGAACCACTCCCACCGCACGATCTTGTCCGGCTCCCGCACCCGCGGTGTACCGGCCGCCCGCGTGACGAGGGCGGCGCCCGTCACCCGCGTGAGTCCGCGCTCCCCGTCCACCAGCACGGCCCCGATGCGTACTGCCGCCGGCTCCACCCGCAGGCCCGTCTCCTCCGCCAACTCCCGCGCCGCGGCCTGCTCGAATCCCTCCCCGGGGTCGACCTTCCCGCCGGGCAGCTCCCATCGTCCGTCGTGGCCGAGCCCGAGCAGCACCCGCCGTCCGCCCTCGTCGAGGACGACGACACCGACCCCGGTGAGGCTGTTGGGCGTGGGGAACGCCCGCTCAGGACGTTCTGCCGTCCGGTGGTCGTCGTGCACGGGATCTCCTGGTGTCGCGTCGCTCGGGCGGTCACGCCCGGCACCATTCCTCATCCTCGCACCGAACAGCACGACTCTGGAGCGACGGCTGGTGCGGGTGTCGTCAACCGGTCCGGTTGTTACGGGTGTTCCCCGGGCATGGTTCAGCAACAACCCTGCATAACAGGGGCAGTTGAAGCACCCGACACATCAATTCCAGCACGCGTACGCCCAAATCCCGATCGGTTCCAGGACGGAGACGCATGGTGAAGAGAACGAGAACGGTGCTGCGCAAGGCGGCCGCGGTGGCGAGCGCGGTGCTCGCCGTCACGGGCATCGCGCTGGCGGCGGCACCACCCGCCGCCGCGGCCGACTACTACTACGAACTGCCCTACCCGGCAGGCGAGTCGTACAGGGTGACCCAGGGGCCGGAAGGCACGTTCTCGCACACCGGCCCGTACAACGAGTACGCCTGGGACTTCGGACTGCCGGAGAACTACGAGGTGTCCGCCGCGCAGGCGGGCACCGTGCTCGTCTCGGACTGGTCGCCGTACTGGCAGAACGGCATCGAGGTGATCATCCGCCACTCGAACGGCCGTTGCACCCACTACGCCCACCTGAACCGGGCGATCTACAACACCGGCGACTGGGTGCCCCAGGGCCGCATCATCGGCTGGTCCGGGAACACCGGCGCCTCCACGGCGCCGCACCTGCACTTCCAGGTGATCGACTGCAACACCCGCGTGGGCATTCCCGCCAGGCTTCAGGGCTGGACGCCGAACACCGGCTCCTGGCCGGTCAGCGTGAACACCCGCGCCTGACACCGCCCTTGGCTGCTCCGACCCTCCTGGCTCTTCCGGCCTCGCCGGAGAACACGACCGGACACGCCCCGCCACAGGTCCGCGGCGGGTCCGGTCGTGTGCGGGCCGTCCGGCGCGGGACCGGACGAGGTCGCGCCGAAATGGACATCGTGACGACGCGGACCCCGCACTCGGGTGATAATCCCGCCGTGGACAACGACCATGTGGTGCCCCTGCGCGGCAGCACGCACCGGCCCGGCGGGCTGCCGGCGGCACACCCGCCGGCGTCCTGGCCCCACTGGCAGGACGAGTACCCCGTCATGGCACCCGGCGGGCACCCGTACGTGCTCGCCGCGCTGCGGATGGCCGTCTCCGGCAACCGGCACTGGCAGCAGCAACGCCTGGTCGAGAACGACGATCTGCGGGTCAGGCTCGGGCCCCTGTTCAGCACCGTGCCGGTCAGTCACTCGCTGCTCCAGGAACCGCACGGCGGCCAGCACTGCCGCTTCAGTACCGACGGACCCCGGCTCTGGCAGGACACCGACCCCGACCGCTGGCCGAACACTCTCTACCGGCAGCTCGAGCAACAGGACGGCCCACGGCAGGGGCTCGGCGAGGTGACGGTGGCGCTGCGTCTCCTGACGAGGAGCGGCCTCACCGTGGAGGTCCGCCGGACCGTAAGCGAGTGCAACGTGCGGGCGGACGCCCGTCTCCTGCTGGTCCAGCTCCCCCGGCAACTCGCCGACGACCGGTCCTGACCACCCCGGACGCCGCGACGAGGCCCTCGGCGCCCCCACACGACCCGATGGCGCCGGACCGCCCGGAATCCCGTACGCACGCCGGCGGCGCGGGCGGCGCTGCCCACGTCGCGTAGCCGCTCCCCGGAGTGCGCCCCCCGCCTCGCTGTCACTCGTGCGCGACCACCGCGACCGGTGCCCCGCAGTGGTGCATCGCGGCATGCGCGACGTGGCCGATGTGCGGGACGAGGGGCGCGCGGCGGATGTGCCGGCCGACCACCACGAGTCCCGCGTCGGCGGTCTCGTCGACCAGCACTTGCGCGCCGGCGCCCATCATGGGCCGTTCCACCACGGCCACCGACGGGTGCTCCTGCCGCCAGGGCAGCAGTGCCTCGCCGAGGGCCGTCGCCGCCTCGCGTCCGGCCTCTGCCCGGGCCTCGTCGGAGTGGACGAACATCAGGGGCAGCTTCCAGCCGTGCACGGCGCGCAGGGTGCATCGGCGCCGGGCCGCCTCCTCGAAGGCGAAGGCGAGGACCGGACCGGCGGGCCGGTGGAGGTCCACCCCGACCACGACCTCCTTGTCCGGTCCGTGCCCCTGTTCGCTGCCGTCGGCGCGTACGACGACGACCGGTGCCGTCGTGGCGGCGACGGTCGCCAGCCCGACCGAGCCCATGAGAGCGCCCATCACGGTCCCCAGCCCACGTGATCCGAGCACCAGCAGGTCCGCGTCCGCGGCTTCGACGGCGAGTGCGCCCGCGGGCCGCCCCGACATCCGGCGCCCGGAGATCCGAAGCTCCGGGTGGGCGAGCCGCAACTCGTCGACCGCGCCTTCCAGCAGCCGGTCCGCCCAGTCGCGGTGGTCGTCACGAGTGACGGTCGGCATGGCCACGGCCACCGGCAGCGGCCACTCCTCCACGTGCACCAGAAGCAGGTCCGCACCGCGCAGGGCGGCCTCCCGGGC